>NZ_JBAUIK010000017.1:0-73235 GCF_049682855.1 Pontixanthobacter sp.
CGTCTGACGACACGCTGGAGGGCGGCGAAGGCGATGACCGGCTGGTTGGCGGTATCGGCGCTGATGCGATGAGCGGGGGGCTTGGCAACGACATTTATTATGTTGACGATGCAGGCGATACAGTAACGGAGAACGCTGATGAGGGCACTGATACGGTAGTCTCGACGGTCAATTATACGCTGGGCGATAACGTAGAGAACCTGACCTTGACGGGCACCGGACCCTTAAACGGCACCGGCAATGCGCTTGATAACCGCATCGTTGGCCGCGATGGTGTTAATGTGTTGAGCGGCCTTGCGGGTAACGACGTGCTGGTCGGCGGCGCGTCTGACGACACGCTGGAGGGCGGCGAAGGCGATGACCGGCTGGTTGGCGGACTTGGTAATGACACTGCCGTATTTGCAGGAGAGATTTCTACATATTCGATCATCACGTCTGGAGGGTCGTTCTTGGTCAGAGACAATGCTGCCGCGGTCGATGGTGATGATGGTTCCGACAGAGTTTTGAGTGTTGAATATTTGACTTTCAAGAATGCAGAAACAGTATCCCTCTCTGCTCCGATCATTCTGGATCTCGATGGCAACGGCATTGAAACAATCAATGCAGCTTCAAGTTCGGCGCGTTTCGATCTTAACGGTGATGGTATTGCTGATGATACTAGCTGGATCGGAACTGGTGATGCATTTTTGTTTCTGGATCGCGATGGGAACGGAACAATGTCAGGAGCTGACGAGATCAGTTTCATAGATGATGTTGAAGAAGCCGCCTCAGACCTTGCAGGTCTACGCGCCTTTGACTCAAATGGTGACGGTGTCCTTACAAAAGACGATGATCGTTTTGATGATTTCGGTATCTGGCGTGATGCCAACGGAGACGGTGTGGTCAACGATGGTGAAACCTTGTCTTTAACAGAGGCGGGCATCGCGTCGTTCGACTTAACCGGAACAGCGGTTGAATCTGTTTTTGAATTTGGCGAGGTAGCCGTCGTGAATACGGGCAGCTTTACCCTCGCAAATGGCGAGCAGCGCACTTTTGCCGATGCCGCATTGACCTACTATTCGGGTTCATCAGCTCCAATGGAGTTTGGCAGCGATAGATCAGTGCCAACCGATTATGCTTCACAAGATCCTGTTGAATTCCGTTATGGCAATTGGGTCGAAGGGTTGTTAAGCAGTGGATGGCGTCGCATGGCTGGAACTATGCTTAGTGATCCAGACCTTCGCAGGAATACTCGCTATTCATCTCCGCATATGGCGAGTAGCGACTTGACTGCAGGACAAGCTGCGGAGCCTCAGCGACTGCATGTATTGCCAGAAATACAAAGGCCTTTGTCTGATCTCCGAAGTACGACTGAGACAGAAATCAGTACGGCAAACGCAGTCGCAGACAATGTGCCATCCAGTTGCCCTACTCTGCATCTCACACGCGATAGGATGGAAATTTATGGAGGCGGCCCGCTCGTGCTGGATGGATTGACCATACAAGATATTATGGAACAGCGTTTTTTCGGAGGTCCGGACGCTTTGGATACCGACACTCCGGCTGTTCAACCTACTGCAGCTTTGCCCAAAACGTTGAGACCAACGACCGAGGGCGATGATCTAACCTTTATGGGTAAGGATGATCCAATTGGCACACCCGCAAATGGTCTATCGGATATCAACAATACGCGACGTTTAGCCCTGCTGCGGCAAGATATGGCCAGCTTTGGCATCCAAGGCGCATTAGATGAGAGGCAAGCAAGGCAAAGTTCAACGCAATTGTTAGATCATCTGTACTCCTAACCGTATTGAAGGGCTTGTGGAATGGGCGCAGCTGTCAAGAACGCTAAGCAGTGCCATGCCGGAATTGATCTGGTGTTTGAGCTTGGATCGATACTGGCCGTAATGGCTACGACTCATGAGCGTCTGCTTTCTCGGCCTTCAGTTCCATAAGCAGCTATTCCACTTCCTTTCCCGCTTACGGTCTTTCGCTAACGGTTGCTTGGTAGATATCCCTTAAAAGCCGTCTGTCCGCTTTTGGTGCGAGGATCAGGCAAAGCCCAAGCGCCCGCCATCGCGATTCATCAACTTTCGAACCATTAGTGGAACAGGGGACTGTAAAGGACGTTCTACCCATCTCAGGCGCGCCCCACTTTTTGTGCGATTCCCTTACACATGTCTTACACACTTACACAAAACCTTACACAAATTTGGCTTGACGAAAAAATTATAACTTGTTATCAGTATATTAAATTTGTCTCGTTCCACTCAAAATGCGGTTCTTAACGGAGTGCCCGTTCGAGTCGGGCCAGGGGCACCACTCCTTTCAACAGTGCAGCGATTGCGCTCTCGCCGGTGATTGGGCGCGCATTATTATAGCCGCTAAGCGTCCAAAGCCTGCCAGGTTCAGTCGGACGGCTCAGCTATATCACATGACATTATGCAGGGTTTGCGCCATCGCGCCCCGTTTTGGCCCCGCTTGATCGCGACCTCACTTATTTGCGATTTGCGCATCGTGAGACTGCAATATCGACCCGTCATCGCCATTATCGCGGCGGCTGGGCCCGTAATCGGGATCGATCGAGCCATCGTGATGGGGGTGTCGCGCTCCGCCGAATAGGAGCGAGTTCATGCGATTTTAGCTCCGACTGTATAAATGCACGCCGCGCGAGCTCAGGCGGGTCGATCAATCGGACCGATAATCGACGAAATAGCTTGTGTTTAATGCTGTCCTTTGAGAGTCAGTGTTGTAACGATGCCAGACGCACCCTCCTATCACGCCCTTGCGGCGATGGCCGTGACAATCGCGATGTTTGTCGCCTTTGCGCGCGGACGGCTTTCTGTTGAGATTGTTTCGCTGCTGACCATCGCAGTTATTGCGGTTGGGCTGTATTTTTTTCCGCTGGAAGATACCAAGCCAACGGACGGGTTGGCGCTCGCATTTTCCGGGTTCGGCCATTACGCGCTAATTACCATCTGCGCGCTGATGATAATGGGGCGGGGACTGGTGGTGACCGGCGCGCTGGAGCCTGCCGCACGGCTGCTGGAGGGGGTGTTCAAGATTAATCTGCAGCTCGGCCTGCTGGTTTCACTGCTCATCGCGTTTTTTCTGTCGATGGCCGTTAATGACACGCCGGTTCTGGTTCTGCTGCTGCCGATATTCGTGGCGCTGGCCAACCGCGGCGGGCTGGCAGCATCGAAGACGCTGATCCCGCTTAATGCCGCTGTTCTGATCGGCGGGATGGCAACTACCATTGGGACTTCGACCAACATTCTGGTGGTGTCAATTGCGGTTGATTTGGGCATGCCGCCGATGGGCGTGTTCCACTATACACCGATAGTGCTGATCGCCGCATTGGTTGCGCTGCCATATTTATGGCTCGTGATGCCCCGATTGCTTGGCGATAACCGGGTTGAAACAGAAGATACGGTCCGACGCTTTGAAGCGCGCTTGCGGATAGGGGCGGACAGCGTTCTTGCCGGACAGGAATTGGCGGCGATTTTGCCCAAACTTCCCGCAGATCTGAAATTCATTGGTGCGCCCGATGGTGCCATATATGAAGACCAGCGATTGCTTGTCACTGGAACGCATGAAGCATTGGAAGATGCCATGCGCACGCTGAAAGGGGAAGTTGCTCCGGGTTGGGTATTGGACCGGATCAAGCGCAAATCGACTGAAAAACGCAGAGACATAACCGTGGTCGAAATGACTGTGACGGGGGATTCGCGGTTGATATCACGTACCATGTCGACCTCTGGCATTGCCGATTTATACGGGGTTGCGGTTTTAGGTATCCACCGGCCCGAGCGTATTCTGGGGCAACAGCGGGACGAGTTTAATCCTGGCGGAGATTTGCGCATCGCGGAAGGCGATGTGCTACTGGTTATGGGGCTGCTTGAAGACCTGCATGATTTTGCCCGCAATGATAGCCTGTTGATCCTGGACGGTGCCCGCGAGTTGCCGCGCCGATCCAAGGCTGTTCTGGCCGCAGCGATCATGTTCGGGTCGGTATTTACCGCGTCGATTGGATTGCTGCCAATTGCGATTTCTGCGCTGGCCGGGGCGATACTGATGTTTGTTACCGGCTGCGTGAAGTTTGACCGCGTCGGCAGGGCGCTATCGGCGAAAGTGATCGTGCTGGTCGCTGCCAGTATCGCGATTGGCCGGATTATACTGGAAAGCGGCGCTGCCGCATGGCTTGGCGAATTGATGTCTATGGGATTGCAGCATTTGCCGCCTGCCGCAGTGTTGGCTGTCATTATGCTGTTCGTCACTTTGCTGACTAACTTTGCGTCCAATGCGACGGCGGCGACTGTGGGTACGCCGATTGCCTTTAACATCGCCTCGCAATTGGGTCTGCCGGCAGAGCCATTGATTCTTGCGGTCTTGTTTGGCTGCAATCTGTGTTATGCGACACCCATCGCATATCAGACCAATATGTTGATTATGGCGGAAGGCAGTTACGAATTTAAGGACTATATTCGCACCGGTGTGCCGCTGGTGGTGCTGATGGTCACTACGTTATCGATATTGCTGGTGATGACATATGGGATGTAGCTGTTAACGTTGGTGAGACGATTTCTTTTGATGGGGGTGTCAGTATGATGAGAACGGTTTTGGTAGCAAGCTGCGCGGCACTTGCCTTGAGCGTGCCGGTCAACGCCAACGAGCTGCGTGACGCATTGAGCGAAGATATGCCCGCGCTGATGGCGCTGTACCGTGATCTGCATGCCAACCCTGAACTAAGCTTCCAGGAAGTAGAGACCGCGGCAAAATTGGCAATTCGGGCCCGCGCGCTCGGTTTTGAGGTAACCGAGAACATCGGTAAGACCGGCGTCGTTGCCGTGATGCGCAACGGGGATGGGCCAGTGGTCATGCTGCGCGCAGATATGGATGGGCTTCCGCTAGAGGAGAAGACCGGACTACCTTATGCATCCAAGCGGACGGCGGTTCCGGCATCAGGGGTCGAAACCGGCGTGATGCACGCCTGCGGTCACGATACGCATATGACAGCTTGGGTTGGCGCCGCGCAGCTTCTGTCCGAACGCAGGGACCAATGGTCGGGCACGCTGGTGATGATCCTTCAGCCTGCCGAAGAAATTGGCGAGGGCGCTCTCGCGATGCTGGAGGACGGGCTTTATACGCGGTTCCCCAAGCCGGATTATGTTTTGGGATTCCACGATGCGGCCCAATTTCCCGCCGGCATGATCGGGTATTCGCCTGGCTTCGCGCTGGCCAATGTCGACAGTGTCGACGTAACCGTTCCCGGCGTGGGCGGCCACGGTGCCTATCCGCATACGACGAAAGATCCGATTGTTCTGGCCAGCGCCATTGTGATGAAGCTGCAAACTTTGGTGAGCCGCGAAAGCAGCCCGCTAGATCCCGCAGTGGTTACTGTGGGCAGTTTTCATTCTGGCCATAAACATAATATCATTTCAGACGAAGCGCGCCTGCAGATTACGGTGCGGTCCTACACGGACGAATCGCGCCAGCTCTTGCTGGATGGCATCGCCCGTATTGCCAAGGGTGAGGCGATAGCCGCAGGCATGCCTGAGGACCGGATGCCGGTTGTAACGGTACAGGATCCCTATACGCCATCGACCTACAATTCGCCTGACTTTACGGAAACCGTCATGGACGGTTATCGCGCGCGTTTTGGCGAGGAGCGCGTCATGCAAGTACCATCGGTGATGGGCGGAGAGGATTTCGGCCAGTTCCTGCGCGCAAGCCCCGATGATACGAAGTCACTTATTTTCTGGGTAGGCGGGGTGCCGCAAGACCAGTTTGACAAGGCGCAGAATGGAGAGGGTGAATTGCCCTCGCTGCACAGTCCGTTCTGGGCGCCTGACGCTGAAAACGTTATTGCGACTGCAGCAGAAGCCATGAGCGCGACGGTGCTGGACTTGCTTAAGCCCGCGTAGAGTCAGCTGCGGTCAGAAATCTGCGCTCGGGCCTGATCCTCCGGAACGGGCAAGCGAACTGTTAGAAACGAGCTCGATCGTGTCTCGGCTTGTCACCGGACTGACCCCGCCGTTCAGACGCGCCAGCAGGGCCTCCTGATCGTTCTCGGACATGGTGAGGAATCTGTCGCGCGTAATGCCCAGGTGTTTGAGCTCAACATCGGTAACGGCGCTCACAAGCTTGCGCAGTAAGGGCACATTTCTGGCACTATTGGCAGCCGTAGAAAATCCGCCAACCGGCGTAAGCGAACCTGGTGCAGCGCCGCTATAAAATCCGCCCAGTCCCCCTGAGTCTGAGACGCTACTGTTGGCGATGACCATGACCGGGTCCTTGGGTTTCTCGGCATAGGCCTGAATATCGGCTGCCTGCTCCACCACGGCCTCTCGGCTTTCGCCATCGGCCATTAAGGCGAGCACAACGGTAAGGCCCACGGTGACCAATGCGAAATGCTTGTACATCTTGGCATTTACGACAATGAGTTTTTGTTTGCTGGCCATATTTTCCGCTTAACGCGTAGAGGTTAAGCATCATCTTGAATTTATGGTTATCAAATACGTAACCGCCGATGCGATGTTCTGTTATTGCTGAAGCGGCAAAATGTGCGGCCGCCAGAACTGAAGCTCTGACGGCCGCGTCTCCTCCCCAGGAGATAGGTTTGATGAGTCAGCTATAGGTGCCGAGCCGGTGGTGAAGCGCATTGATTTTAGCGAGCTCTTCGCGGTCATCAGTCGTTTTCGCATGGCTCGCCAGAGCGGTGCGCAGCAATTTGAAATCAGCGGTCGACAGCAGCGCACGTGCGCGGCCAGGTTCGCTTGGCTTTTTCTCGGTATCGGACATGCTATCTTCTTCCTTTATTCCAGCTGCCACCTGTCAGGCGGCGGCGGTTCTACCTGCATCATCAGGCAGCGGCAAACTGGTTCATCGTGTTCTTGGCGCCGCCGGCCTTCAGAGCTGCTTCGCCCGCAAAAGCGTCCTTGTGATCGTCACCAATATCGCTTCCTGACATGTTCTGGTGTTTGACACAGGCAATTCCTTCACGGATCTCCTTACGCTGTACCCCTTTGACATAGCCAAGCATACCTTCATCGCCAAAATACTCCTTGGCGAGATTGTCAGTGCTGAGCGCCGCCGTGTGATAAGTGGGCAAGGTGATCAGGTGGTGGAAAATACCTGCCTGTGCAGCCGCATCGCGCTGGAATGTGCGGATCTTCTCATCAGCCTCGATTGCAAGATCGGTTGCATCATAATCGACGCTCATCAAATTATCCCGCTCGAATGCCGACACGTCCTTACCCGCCTCGGCCCAGGCATCATAGACTTGCTGACGGAAATTGAGTGTCCAGTTAAAACTGGGGGAATTGTTATAGACCAGTTTCGCATTGGGAATAACTTCGCGGATGCGGTCCACCATACCGCCGATCTGGCCAATATGCGGCTTCTCGGTCTCGATCCACAGCAGATCAGCGCCGTTCTGCAGTGATGTGATGCTATCCAGGACGCAGCGATCCTCGCCGGTTCCAGCGCGGAACTGGAAGAGGTTGGATGGCAGACGTTTTGGCCGCAGCAACTTGCCTTCACGGCTCAGAAAGACATCACCGTTCTGGATGGCAGACGGATCAATCTCTTCACAATCAAGGAAGCTATTATACTGGTCGCCCAGGTCGCCTTCTTCTTTTGTGACAGCGATCTGCTTGGTAAGACCGGCTCCGAGCGAGTCTGTGCGCGCGACAATGATGCCATCTTCAACACCCAGCTCAAGAAATGCGTAACGGATAGCACGGATTTTCTGCAAGAAATCTTCATGCGGGACGGTAACCTTACCATCCTGGTGGCCGCATTGTTTTTCATCAGAAACCTGATTTTCGATTTGTAATGCACAGGCACCGGCTTCGATCATTTTTTTGGCCAGCAGATAGGTAGCTTCCGCATTGCCAAAACCAGCATCGATATCAGCAATGATAGGAACGACATGGGTTTCATAATTATCGATTGCGTGTTCTAGCCGTTTGGCTTCGACCGCGTCGCCCGCATCACGGGCAGCATCGAGCGCGCGGAACATTCCGCCCAATTCGCGGGCGTCAGCCTGTTTGAGAAACGTGTAGAGCTCTTCAATCAAGGCGGAGACGCTGGTTTTTTCATGCATGGATTGGTCAGGCAACGGGCCAAATTCGCTGCGCAACGCGGCAACCATCCAGCCGGACAGATAAAGGTAACGCTGTTTGGTTCCGCCAAAATGTTTCTTGATCGAAATCATCTTCTGCTGCGCGATAAATCCGTGCCAGCAGCCGAGTGACTGCGTGTACTGTGCCGGGTCCGCATCATATGCATCCATATCAGCACGCATGATTTTGGCTGTGTATCTGGCAATATCGATGCCAGTGTTGAAGCGGTTTTGCAGCTTCATCCGCGCGGCTGTCTCCGCATTGATCGCACTCCACGGTGAACCTTGCTTTTTAATAGCCTGGTCCAGTTCGCTGATAGTGTTTTGGTAAGTCATATTATTCTCCGAGGGAGGGGAAGGAGGGGCGGCAATTGTGCCTGCCCGACCGCTATGAACGAGTACCGTGCACAATAATATGGAAAATTACATACTTTCTTGTCTTTTGACACGATATAGGCAAGGTGTCTGTGTAATTATGTAATGAAAGTGACAAATGCCAGATCAAGCCATCTTTGCCGGCGCAGCGATCCGCCGGCTGCGCAAGCGTGAAGGGCTCACTCAGGCGGCAATGGCGTCTCGACTGTCATTCTCACCCAGTTATCTCAATCTGATTGAGCGTAACCAGCGGCCATTGTCGGCCCGGGTAATTGTTCAAATCGTCGATCAGTTCGATTTTGACCCGCGCAGCCTTCGCGAAGATGAAGCGATTGGCGGGGTTGACGGCATGGCCCGCCGCCTCACGGATGAACGCTTTGCCGGTCTTGATATTGATCGTGATGAAATTGCCGAGTTTCTGGCGGCCGCTCCGCATGTCGCCGCCGCTTTCGCTAAGCTGTATGATACCGCTGGCGATAGCGTAGAAACCGCGAATGACCCGCTTGCGCAAGCGCGTGCTGAAATCGAAAAATGGCGCAATCATTTTGCCGATTTGGATGATGTCGCAGAGGGATTAGCGGATGAGCTGCGGCTTTCTCGCGGTGATCTGGGCGTGGCGCTGGCAAAACGTCTGCGCGTCAAACATCAGTTAATGATCCGCATCTTGCCGAGCGATGTGATGCCCAATGCTCTGGTGCGGCTCGATCTGCATGCGCGGCAGCTGCAATTGTCCGAAATGCTGACGCCAGCCTCGCGTAATTTTCAGATTGCGGTGCAGATCGCTCAGCTTGAGCAGCGTGACGAGATCGTCAGCCTCGCGTCAGGCTCAAAATTTACTGATGAGGCCGCACGGTCCTTGTTTGAACGCCATCTATATGGCTATTTTGGAGCGGCATTGCTGATGCCCTATGGCCGCTTCTTCAGAGCCTGCGAGAGCACGAATTATGATTTGCAGATTTTGCAAATGCGTTTCGGCGTGAGCTTTGAACAGCTCGCCCACCGGCTAACGACCATGCAGCGTATTGGCCAGCGCGGGCTGCCGTTTTTTATGGCGCGTATTGATCGGGCCGGGCAGTTCTCCAAACGTTTTTCCGGTGCCAGTGGTGCAACCTTACTCGAAACAGACAAGAGCTGCCCGTTATGGATCGCCAACCGCGTTTTTGACCGTCCGGGACAGTTATGCACCCAGCCTATCAAAGTCGACGGAGGCGAGGCCGGACCTGATAGCTGGGTCACGATGGCCCAAACCGTATCGGGTAGCGGTGCACCGCACGAGGCACAATTTGCTGTGGTTCTAGGTGTCGAGAGCCGCTTTGCCGACAGCCTCTCGCTCGACAGGATTGAAGAAAAACCGGTTGCGATTGGTTTGGGGTGTGCCCGCTGTTACCGGCCCGAATGCCGTCAACGCAGTCTGCCCCCTGGCAGAGCTACCCTGCGGTTTGACCCGGTGGTGCGCGGCAACACACCGTTTGCCTTCGGCGAGGGCTGAGATCAGGCATTAGCGGAGCGTTAAGATAGAAAAATTCTTGAATACAGTGCATTAGGCCATCTGTGTAAAATTTACCGACATTTCACTTCTTTGCCGTATCTGGTTTTGATCAATTGCGATTCCAGGCCGGCACACATGATCCGTTTGTTTAAACATTATATACCCAACGCGGTGGTTCTGCTCGCCCTTTGCGATATTGCCTTGCTGTTTTTGGCCGGTGAGCTGGGCTGGCAGCTGCGTGCGTCGCAAATCGGCATGACACCTGGCTTGCTCAGCGACCGGTCATTTTCCATGATCGCATTCGTTGCAATGGTGTGGATCGCGATGGTCTCGGTCGGCTTGTACGGCAGTGATGCGCTACGCTCCTTGCGGTTTGCCTGTTCGCGTCTGCTGGTTGCTATCAGCCTTGGCATTATCGCGGTCTCTGTTCTGGACTATCTGGTCCCGGGCTCGGGTTTATGGCGATCAACGCTGCTCTATGCGATGGCATTCGCGGTGATGTGTTTGATCGGTAACCGACTGGTCGTCGGAAAGTTTCTAGGCACATCAACATTTCGGCGCCGGGTCATGGTCCTCGGGGCCGGTATGCACGCAATGCGTCTGAAAAAACTGTCTGAAAAGGACGGATCGGGTTTCTCGATCGTGTCCTTTGTCGGGATGAATGAAGGTGAGCAGATCGTCAAAGAGGCGATAGCGCGCTCGGCTGTGCATGATCTGGGTAAATTCGCTGAAAATCTCGGTGTCAGCGAAGTCGTGTTAGCATTGGAGGAGCGGCGCAATTCATTGCCGCTCAAAGATTTGCTGCGGATGAAAACCACTGGCGTTCACATCAACGATTTCAGCAGCTTTGTAGAGCGTGAGACCGGGCGGGTCGATCTCGATTCGGTCAATCCCAGCTGGCTCATATTCTCGGACGGGTTTTCATCGGGGCGCATGTTTTCAAGCGCGGCCAAACGGATGTTTGATATTCTGGCAAGCGGCCTGTTGCTCCTTCTCACCCTCCCGATTATTGTCCTGTTCGCCATACTGGTGAAACTCGATAACAAAGGTCCGGCGTTCTTCCGTCAACCGCGGGTTGGTCTGTTCGGCCAGACTTTCGATGTGATCAAGCTGCGTTCGATGCGCACCGATGCGGAGAAAGACGGGGTAAAATGGGCGGAAGAAAATGACCCGCGCATCACCCGTTTGGGGCGCTTTATCCGTAAAGTGCGGATTGATGAATTACCGCAAACGTGGAGCGTGCTGAAAGGCGAAATGAGCTTTGTCGGGCCGCGTCCCGAAGTCCCCAAATTCGTGACCGATCTTGAAGAGCAGCTTCCCTATTACGCGGAACGGCATATGGTGAAGCCGGGTATCACCGGTTGGGCGCAGATCAACTATCCCTATGGCGCGTCAATCGAAGATGCGCGGCACAAGCTCGAATATGACCTTTATTACGCCAAGAATTATACGCCGTTTCTTGATCTGTTGATCCTTCTGCAGACGCTGCGCGTGGTGCTGTGGCCTGAAGGCGCGCGTTAATGGGAAGCTGGACCGAAGCGTGGCTTGTTGCAGGCTTCGCCATGTATCTTGGCGGCGCAGCAGCCTGTGCCATCGGTGCTGGGTGGATATGGCGGATGGGCGACCGCGACCGGCCTGATCGCAGGGCAGTTCTCGCGGCGCTTTCTCTGACTGCAAGCTGGTGTGTCATGGTCGCTGCGTTCGGACCCTTGTCATCGTGGTCCTCCATGGCAGAAGTTTGCCGCAATCTTGCATGGTTACACGTATTGTACCGCCTGTTTGCGCATGATGGACGGCATGAAACCTTGCGGCCCATCCGGCCTGTCATGGCGGCGTTGGCATTTGTTGAGTGTCTGCAGATTGTTTTGATCGTTATCGCGGTTCGCTTTGCAATCACCACAGAGTTAGAAATTCTGGTCTTTCAGGTATCCGCGATGTTCCGCGTAATGGTATCGGTTGGCGCGCTGGTACTGCTGCACAACCTCTATGTCGGGGCAACGCAAAGCATCCGGCCCGTGCTGCGATGGACTGCGGCTGCTCTTGCAGCAATGTGGTCCTTTGATCTCAATTTCGATACCGTCGCCTATCTTGGCGGGGAATTGCCGCTCGAACTTGCCGCGATCCGCGGATTGGTCGTCGCGTCCATGACCGTACCCTTAGCGATTGGCTCTACCCGCAGCGCCGCACAAATACGATTACGGCCATCGCGCAAAGTTGCCTTTCAGACATTGTCGCTGTTGGTGATTGGCGCGTATTTGCTGTTGATGGTGGGCATAGCCCAGTCGCTATCCATGCTGGGCGGCGATGTGGGCCGGTTAACTCAGGTTGGCTTCACTTTTGCAGCCACCGTGGTTGCCCTATTGTGGCTCCCTTCGCATCGATTAAGGGGTTGGGTGCGGGTGACGGCGGTCAAGCATCTGTTCCAGCACCGGTATGATTATCGCGCGGAATGGCTGCGCTTTACCCAAACCATTGGCCAGATTGATGGGCATAGCGACGGGCTTGGGGATTTGAAAACTCAAACCGATACCGGTCAAAACCCGGTCGTTTCCAGTGAGACTTTGCAGGGTGAGACTTTGAAAAACCCTACATTGCCGGGGCAAACGTTACAGGAACGCATCGTCAAAAGTATGGCCGACATTACCGACAGCCCATCGGGCCTTTTGTTCCTGGTGGGTGAGGGTGGTGCGCTGGAGCTGGCATCGCGGTGGAACTGGAAGAATGCTGCGGTCCCTGCAACAGATCCGATCCCCAGGGATCTCGCTGACCTATTCGAAAGCCGTGGCTTCATTCTTGATCTGGATGATATTCGTGCGGGCAAAGACTGGCATGGCGAAGCGGTTCTGCTTCCCGATTGGCTGCGCTGCGAACAGGCAGCGTGGGCGATTGTACCGCTCCTCCACTTTGACAGGCTGATCGGCGTTATCGTCTTGTCGCGCCCGGCAGAACCACGACGGCTCGATTGGGAGGATTTTGATTTGCTCCGCGTCGTTGGCCAGCAATTGGCGAGCTATCTCGCCGAGCAGGCCGGGCAGACATCGCTTATGGAATCTGCCCGGTTCGATGAATTTAACCGGCGGATCGCATTTGTGATGCATGACATCAAAAATCTCGCAAGTCAGCTCTCACTGTTGTCGCGCAATGCGCAGCGGCACGCCGACAATCCGGAATTCCGTGCAGATATGCTGGTCACATTGAAAAACAGTGCTGATAAATTAAACGGCCTTCTCGCACGGCTTAACCGGTATGGCACCAGCGGATCGGAAACACGCGGACCGATCGATATGTTGCATGTCGTCAAACGGGTGATGGACCAATACGAGGCAGTTCACCCATTATCTCTGGCGCGAAGAGAGAGCGGAGAGATTATCGCCAATGCCGAAGGTTTGGAACAGGCGCTGGTCCATCTCGTTCAAAACGCAATCGATGCCAGCGACGCCGGCTCTCCTGTCTCTCTTGACATTAGCAGTGACGGAGCAAGCGGGCGGATTGAAGTCATCGACTCCGGCTGCGGGATGAGCGCCGAATTCATTCGCGACGGCTTATTCAAACCGTTTGTGTCGTCCAAAAATTCCGGTTTCGGCATTGGCGCATTTGAAGCGCGGGAAATGATCCGCGGTATGGGCGGACGGCTCGATGTGGATTCGCGTGAAGGCATTGGAACACGCTTCGCGATATCCTTCCCGCTGGCCGCCGCGCAAATCGGCGCAAATGAACCAAAACTGCAACAACAGATGAAGGTGGTGTGATGGCCCATTCGAAACCAGACGCCTTGCCCAAATTGCTCATTGTCGAGGATGATGAAGGTCTGCAGGCACAGTTGAAATGGGCGTATGAGGATTTTGACGTCACGGTTGTGGGCAACCGCGAAAGCGCCTTGGCTGCGCTACGTGCGGAAGAGCCGCCGGTGGTGACGCTTGATCTGGGCCTTCCCCCTGACCCGGACGGCACGACCGAAGGTTTTGCCATTCTCGATGCGATTATGGCGTTGAAACCTGACACGAAGGTTATCGTTGCATCGGGTCATGGTGCCCGTGAGAGTGCACTGCGTGCGATCGAGCGTGGGGCTTATGATTTTTATCAGAAGCCGGTGGACATTGAGTCGCTCGGCCTTGTCGTCCGGCGCGCCTTGAAGCTGCACCAGATAGAAGATGAAAACCGCCGTCTGGCGGGACAGGTAGGCGAGGATAAAACTGTTCTGGGTAAATTGATCACGGCTGCGCCTGAGATGGTGAAAGTGGCCCGCACTATTGAACGCGTTGCCGGTGCCAATGTGTCAGTCATGTTGTTGGGGGCCAGCGGAACGGGGAAAGAATTGCTGGCCCGCGGTGTCCATGATTCCAGTGATCGCAAATCCGGCGCTTTTGTGGCAATCAACTGTGCTGCAATACCTGAAAACCTGCTGGAAAGCGAGCTGTTTGGTCATGAAAAAGGAGCCTTCACAGGAGCGGTAAAAACCACCCAGGGCAAAATTGAGATGGCGCATGGCGGGACCTTGTTCCTTGATGAGGTGGGCGATATTCCGCTGCCGTTGCAGGTGAAATTGCTAAGGTTCCTGCAGGAGCGTACGATTGAGCGTATCGGCGGGCGCACCCCGATCAACGTCGATACGCGAATAGTGTGCGCCACGCACCAAAACCTTGAGAGTATGATCGAGACTGGCGGTTTCCGCGAAGACCTGTTTTACCGCCTCGCCGAGATTGTCATCAAGATACCAACCCTGGCGGAGCGGCCGGGTGATGCTACGCTGCTGGCCAAAGCTTTCCTCAACCGGTTTGCGACCGAAATGAATCCGCAGGTCAAGGGGTTGGCTGCCGATGCGCTCGCGGCGATTGATGGCTGGAATTGGCCGGGGAATGTGCGTGAGCTGGAAAACCGTGTCAAACGCGCGGTCATCATGGCGGATGGCAAGCTTGTGTCAGCAGCCGATCTTGATTTGGAGGGTAGCGAAGAAGACGGCGGCGATGCGCTCAATCTCAAAAGCGCGCGCGAGCAGTCTGATCGCAAGATAATCCGCCATGCACTCGCCCGTAGTGAAGGCAATATTTCGACTACCGCCAAGCTTCTCGGAATAAGCCGGCCAACTTTATACGATCTTTTGAAACAGTATGATCTGCAAACTTAGCATTCCTGCTGGTGCAATTTTGGCGGCAGCATTTTCGCTGGGATTGGCTGGATGCAGCGATCCTGAGCCCGATCCGTCACCTCTGGAGCAGGCCGAGAAAGCGCTTGCCGAGGGAGAGGGCCTGGCCGCGGAAGTGATACTGCGCGATATGCTCGCAGCAGGCGCAGACCGGACTGCATTGGCAGCCTATCTGGGGGAGGCTGAACTGCAGCAAGGGCAATTGGCAGAAGCGCGCCAATGGCTGGGCGATGGTGCGTTTTCTGAAGATATGCGCGGGCACGGCTTCCATATGCTTGCCCGACTGGAAATGCAGGAAGGCAATTTGCCTTCTGCCGGACAGGCATTTGATCAGGCGTTGAAATACCAACCAGAGAGTGCTGAGCTGTGGGTGGATATTGGCCGATTGCGTTACCGGGGCGGTGAACAGGTTCAGGCGGTCGATGCAAGTATTTATGCCGTTGAGCTCGATCCTGAAAATGCCGAAGCTTTGCGTTTTCGTGCCCAATTGGTGCGCGATGCCGAAGGGATGCGAGAAGCCATTCCTTGGTTTGAGCGGGCGCTGGAACGTAATCCCGAAAATGTCGATCTGATGCTTGATTACGCCGCGACGCTTGGCGAGCTGGGCAGAGTAAAGGACATGCTGAGCGTCATCCGCGAAGTATCGCGGATTGATGTTGGCAATAAGCGTGTGTATTTTCTTCAAGCCGTGCTGGCTGCGCGAGCCGGGAATTATGATCTGGCGGGGCTACTGCTGCTGCGCAGCAGCCGTGCGGATCAGGAGATGCCCGCGGCCATGCTGCTATCAGGCATTATTGATCTGGAAAACGGAAACTATGCCAGTGCCGCACAAACGCTTGAGCGGCTGGCTGGCAGACAGCCGGACAACCGCCGTGTGCGCCAATTGCTCGCGCGGGCGTTGTCACTGGGCCAGAACGACCGCGAGCTGATTTATCGCTTTGCCGGGACAGCGCAGCAGCCGAGCGCGTCCCCTTATCTAAGAATGCTGGTGGCGCGGTCTTATGAAGCGTTGGGTGATCGTGAGAAAGCTGGGCCTATGCTGGATTTGGCCGCACTGCCACGAGGCCGAAATTTGGTCGCTGTACCTGCCGGTTCTGACTTGAACGTAGCAGAGGCGAGGGGAGGGGCCACCGGATCGGCTGCATTGGGCTTGATCCGCGCCCGAATCAGCGCCGGTCAAGCAGCCGGCGCGCCTGCTGTGGCGGAACAGTTGCTGCGCAATTTACGCGGGTCCGCTGATGCGCTCGCTCTGGCGGGAGATGCCAATATGGCGGCGCGTAAATATCGCGCTGCGATCAATCGATATACGCAGTTTGGAACGGTGCGAAAGCCGTGGCTGATCACCAGAAAGCTGGTCACTGCGCTGGAGGCGAGCGGCCGCGACAGCGAGGCTCTGGCAGTCCTGGCGCGGTACTTCGTGGGTGATCCGGGCAATACGGAGGCCGCGGCCAGTCTCGCACGCGAAGCCTATATGCGTGATGATTATACCAGCGCCGCCATATTTGCTGATCATGCCTTGACCAATGGCGGAATGCGCGATCCGGTGCTGCACGCCATGCGTGCGGAAATTGCGATCAAAATGGGCGAGACAGAACTAGCCGTGAAGATGGCTAAGCGCGCCTACGCCTTGCAGCCCATGAGTGAAGTGACCACCAATGTGCTCGCGAATGTTTTTCGCGACATTGGCGGACATGATCAAAAGGTTGATACGCTAACAGCCAAGGCGGCAAAGCTGCCGGCCTGATCCACGAAACAGCCGGCGCTTTCGCTCGACAATCCTGAAATCGCAGGGCAGTGGGCAGCCATGCTGCAGCGCCTTGTCCGTATTGATGTGATGGTCCGTATGCTGGTGCTCGCGATCCTGCTGGCCACGTTCCTGCCGGTGACGGGCCAGCGATTGGAAGCTGCTTACGCGGTTTCTAATGTAGCGGTATTTTTACTGTTTTTCCTCAATGGTATCCGCCTGTCGCGCGGTGATGTGGCACGGGGCATCCGGCATGTCCGTTTACTGGTTCCGCTCGCCCTGTGGTGTTTCGGGGCAATGGCTGCGGCGGGATACGGCTTGTCCCTGCTCGCTGCGGGGCTGGTTCCGCCCTTGATCGCTTTGGGGCTGCTGTATCTAGGCGCTTTGCCTTCAACGGTGCAATCTGCAACCGCCTACACTTCGATTGCGGGCGGCAATGTTGCAAGTTCAGTCGTATCTGCCGCTCTGCTCAACATTTTGGGTGTGTTTGTTTCCGCCCCGATTTTTGCATGGCTGAGCGGCGGCGCATATGCAGATGTGAACCTGGACAGCCTAATCAGATTGTTTTTGATTGTGCTGTTGCCGTTTGGCTTAGGGCAAATGTCCCAGTTGCGAATGTTGCCGTGGCTCCATTCGCACCCTTCGTTGATCGGTTGGATGGACCGGACTGCCATTTCCATCGCCGTCTATGTCGCGTTCTCCGGCGCTGTCGAGCAGGGCATATGGACGCGCCTGGATCTGGTGAGCTGGGCCTGGTTGCTGGCATTACTATGCCTGTTATTGGTCGTCGCCTATGGCGGCGCCTGGCTGCTGTCGGGGGTCTTGTCCCTGCAGCGCGGTGAGCGTATTTCTTTTATGTATTCTGGTGCGCATAAAAGCGTCGGAATGGGCGCACCGCTTGCTTTGGTGATGTTCCCGCCAACGGTTGCGGGGATTATTCTGGTGCCGTTGCTGGTATATCACCTGCTGCAATTGGTGGTTTCTGCACCCATCGCATCACGGTTCAACCGCGCCGCTTAATCAGCTGGTGCCGCCGCTGCGCGATTATACCGGACCGACCACCAGAGCGACAGGCCAATCAATACCGCACCGATCAAACCGGTGATTGTCTCGGGTATGTGAATGATGGCAGACAGGAGCATAATCACACCCAGGATAATAATCGCCCAGAACGCACCATGCTCCAGATATCGATACTGGGCGAGCGTTCCTTGACGGACCAGATGAATCGTCATGGAGCGGACAAACATTGCGCCCACTGACAGCCCCAAAGCTATTACGATCATATTGTTGGATAGAGCAAAAGCACCGATGACACCGTCAAAACTGAACGAGCTGTCGAGCACTTCGAGATAAAGAAATCCGCCGAGCCCGGACCGGACAACCTCACCGGCGGCCTTCTTGCGTGCCTCCCTCTGTTCGATAAGCACGCCCAAGGCATGCACCCCGATAAACGTGACCAGGCCCAGGATACTTGCCGTCAGGAATGGCGCCGCATCGCCCTGGGGAAGCTGTACCGAAATGGCATACACCAATAGCAATACAAGGCCAAGCTCGACTGCCGGAACGCTCGAAAACCGGGTAATCAT
Source organism: Pontixanthobacter sp. (assembly GCF_049682855.1). NCBI lineage: Bacteria > Pseudomonadati > Pseudomonadota > Alphaproteobacteria > Sphingomonadales > Erythrobacteraceae > Pontixanthobacter > Pontixanthobacter sp. Next base: position 18,445 of record NZ_JBAUIK010000017.1, read on the forward strand.
GCACTCCAGTGAGGCGATCCAGTGCACATCCTTGTCGCTATCGAAAAAGAAAGTCAGTCCAACCATCGCCAGGAACGCCCCGCCAAAGCCCGCAATACCCAAATGCGCATCCGACATTATGCGTTGATATTCATCTGGCCGATCCAGCGAAAGTGTTATCGCCTCGATCGGGCCAAGATCTGCGGCAATCGAAACAATGGCAATCGGGAAGATGATCCGCATTCCGAATACGGCGATCAATATGCCCCATGTGAGGAAGCGGCGTTGCCACACCTCGTCCATTTCGCGCAGCACCGTCGCATTGACAACCGCATTATCGAAACTGAGTGAAATTTCCAGAATTGAGAGAACAAGCACAATCCACAAGATTGACAACGTGCCGGTGATGGTGCCGGTGCTTGCCCAGCCATACCATCCCGCCAACACCAAACAGACAGCGGTAAAGGCGAACGAAAATGTGTAAAACCGTAGCAGAGTGGCCATTGGAAAACCTCTTAGGTGCGTAACTGGCGCGTGACAGCGCGCGGCTACGCCTCAATTTCGGTTCGTGCAATGCCGCGTTCGCGCTTTCGCTGCGCAGCCAACCTATGGCTTGGGCTGGTATGTCTGATCCTGGCCCGGAAAAATACGCGCGCGAACCTCCTCGGCATAGGTCTGTACGGTCTTGTCGATCACCCCGGCGATATCATCGTATTTCTTCACGAAGCGCGGCACCCGTTCGAACATACCCAGCATGTCATCGGTGACAAGAACCTGCCCGTCACACTGTGCTGATGCGCCAATACCGATTGTCGGACAGGCGACCGCACGCGTCGCGGCAACCGCGATTGGCTCCACTACGCCTTCGATCACGATTGCAAACACGCCGGCATCATCAAGCGCCTTTGCATCGGAAACGATTTTCTCTGCCTCATTGTCGCTGCGGCCACGGGCCATGTATCCGCCAAGAACGTTCACCGCCTGGGGGGTGAGGCCTATGTGCCCCATCACCGGAATCCCTCGCTGGTTCAAGAATGCCGCGGTTTCCGCCATTGCTGCGCCGCCTTCCAGCTTTACCGCAGCAGCGCCGGTTTCTTTCAGCAGGAAAGCGGCACTAGTGAAGGCCTGTTCTTTGGATGCTTCATATGATCCGAACGGCATGTCCACAACAACCACCGAGTGATAGGAACCACGCACCACCGCCGCGCCATGATTGGCCATCATTTCCAATGTCACCGGGACCGTCGAAGGCAGTCCGTAAATCACTTGGCCCAGCGAGTCCCCGACGAGCAGCATATCGCAATGGGCATCCAGCAATTGCGCTTGCCGCGCGGTGTAGGCCGTCAGCATAACCAGCGGTGTTTGCGTTGTGCCGTCAACTTTACGCGAACGGATGCGCGGTACGGTGAGGCGCTTCATCGGGGCAGGGGTGGGAGTGGCGCGGCTTGTTGCCGTGTCGAGCTGGAAAGTCGTAGACATACTGCCAGCTTCTAGCCGAGCGGGGGATTTGCGCAAATACCAACTCGACTAAGAGCGCGATTCATTGCAGAAGCTCGCAGTAGAGGGCACACAGGGCTGCCGATAGAGGATTTCGGGAATGGTTGCAGCGACAGGTACAAACGGACACAAGGCGCGCGATGGTTGGTCATCGCGCTCCGCCTTTATCTTGGCTGCGGTCGGTTCGGCAGTCGGGCTGGGCAATATGTGGCGTTTCCCGGCAGAGGCTGGTGCCAATGGCGGCGGCGCATTCGTATTGTTCTATATCCTGTGCGTGACCTTGATCGGATTGCCAATTCTCCTGTCAGAGACGCTTATTGGCCGTCACGGACAGGCTTCAGCACCTGAAAGTGTCCGGCGGATTGCAAAGGAATCGGGTAAATCCACGCATTGGGATCTGCTGGCGTCTTTCGGTGTACTTGGCGCGTTCCTCGTTCTCAGTTTTTACTGCGTCGTCGGTGGCTGGGTGCTGTATTATATCGGTGTTTTTGCTCAGGACCTGATGGCCACAGGCATAGTGGGCGGAGCTTTCCAAGGGCGCCCGCCAGGCGATATCGAGGCGCTTTTGCCTGATCTTTTTGGCAATGGCCTGTTGATGGTGGGCCTGCATGTCGCATTCATTGCGATCACGTTTTATTTCGTATCGCGCGGTGTGTCTGGCGGTATCGAGTGGGTAGCGACCTGGTTGATGCCGGCATTCTTTGTGCTGTTCCTGTTGATCACCATATATGGCGCATTTACCGGAGCGTTCGCCGAAGCTTTGTCCTATCTCTTCACTTTTGACGCTTCGAAGCTGACCGGTTCGGTGATGCTTGCAGCTGTCGGCCAGGCCTTCTTTTCCCTATCGCTGGGTGTCGCAGGGATGATGACCTATGGCGCATATGTTGGCCGTGACGTAAATTTGGCGGGCACGTCTGGTATCATCGCCTTTGCTGACACCGCCGTGGCGCTGCTCGCTGGTCTGTGCATATTCCCGATCGTTTTTGCCGCCGGGCTAGAGCCGAATGGCGGGCCAGGGCTGATGTTTCAGTCTTTGCCGATTGGTTTCCAGACCATGCCGTTCGGTTCGGTGGTTGGATTGCTGTTCTTTGTAATGGTGTTCTTTGCCGCCCTGACCAGCTCTGTTTCGCTGATGGAGGCGCCGACCGCCTGGCTCAAGGAAAAGGCGAAGATTTCACGAAATGCGGCGACATTGATAGTTACCACCGGTGCCTTACTCATCGGTGTTTTTGCCGCGCTGTCATTCAACGACATGGCGCAATTCCGCCCGCTCGGCTTCATCCCTTTATTTGAAGGGCAGGGGATGTTCGATGTTCTGGATACGGTGACCAGCAAAATCTTGATGCCGATCGGTGCGATTTTGACCGCCCTGTTCGTCGGCTGGGTGGCGGAGCGGCGCTTGATCGATTCTGAAAATGGGTTGAATGGCGGGTTGGAAAAACTTTGGCTGTTTCTGGTCAGATGGGTGTGCCCGCTGGCATTGATCGCCATTCTGATTGTGGGCATTTTCCCTTCTGTCCTGGGGGGATAGCTTGCCATGCAACAGAAAGGCCGCTCTGGTGCAGAGCGGCCTTTTCAATATAAATGCAGCTTGATTAAAGCGCAGTTTTGACGTTCTTGTCATCAACATCACCGCGAACATCCATTCCCAGTGCCATTTTGGCGGTGGTGAGAAGGGACTGATCACCGTCCCAAATCTCTGCCGTGCCCAGATCCATCCGGAGCATGATCATGTTGGGGTCTTGTTTCCCCTGGGGGAACCATGCTTCGACGAAATTACTCCACTGCTTATCGAGACGCTCAGCACTTTTCTCTTCGCCTAAAACGCCCTTGAAACGGGCAAACATATTGTGCCCCTTGGCTGCAAACGTCACCGTTGCCGGGCCCATATTCGCCAATGAATTGTCGCGGGTGGTAAAGAACCAGATTGTGCTATCTGCATTCTTATCAAGCTGCGCGGTCATCGGAACCGCAGCATCTGGCTCATGATCCCGCTGCAGGAATACGAAAGGCGAATCTGCCAAAGCTTTCCAGAATTTTGTTTTCAGGGCGTCTGCGTTACCGTCTGTATATTTCATAAAAACCTCTTGTGTCTGTATGATAAACGAATAGATTTGCGGGATTAAAGTTCCGAAGCGGATTTCCAATGTCATTCGCTGCAACCAGATCGCGGTTCGGCCGTGTTGCGCATCCGCATTCAGACGATTTTCGTAATGACAGATGGGGTAATAGAACATATAAAGAACACGTGAGCTCTTTATCGACAATTGAAAAACTTGGCATTCTGGCGGATGCCGCAAAATATGACGCCTCGTGCGCGTCATCAGGAACGTCGAAAAAAAACTCTCTGGGCGGAAAAGGGATCGGCTCGACCGAGGGGATGGGGATCTGCCATGCCTATACGCCTGATGGCCGGTGTATATCGCTGCTTAAGGTGCTGTTGACCAACCATTGCATTTTCGATTGTCATTATTGCATTAACCGCAAAAGCAGCAATGTTCGCCGTGCGCGCTTCACGCCGCAGGAGGTCGCCGATCTGACCATCAATTTTTACAAGCGCAATTATATTGAGGGGCTGTTTCTGAGCTCTGGCATCATAAAAAGTTCCAATTTTACAATGGAACAGATGGTCGAATGCGCACGGATTCTGCGGGAGGAGATGGATTTTCGCGGATACATCCACCTCAAAACCATTCCTGAGGCTGATCCCGAGCTTGTTCATCAAGCGGGCCTGTTTGCGGACCGCATTTCTATCAACGTTGAATTGCCAACCGTAAAAGGGTTGTCACGGTTGGCCCCTGACAAAAGCGCAAGCCAGATTGAGGGGGCGATGGGCAATGTGAAAGCCGATATCAGCGAAGCCAAAGACGCTAAAAAGCGATTTCGCCATGCGCCGCGTTTTGCCCCAGCAGGGCAGTCTACGCAGATGATTGTTGGCGCTGATGCCGCGAATGATTCCGATATAATGGTCAAGGCGAGCAAGCTGTATACAGGGTACAAGCTACGCCGTGTCTATTATTCGGCATTCAGCCCGATACCTGATGCGAGCGCGGTTCTGCCGTTAAAACGCCCACCTCTGATTCGTGAACACCGGCTTTATCAATCTGATTGGCTCATGCGTTTTTATGGGTTTCAGGCGCAGGAAGTGATGCAGGCGACCGGCAGTGATGGAAACCTGCCGCTCGATATCGATCCCAAGCTCGCATGGGCGTTAAAATTTCGGGAGACGTTTCCGCTCGATGTTAACCGCGCACCCAAGGAATTGTTACTGCGAGTTCCCGGACTTGGCGTTACCGCAGTACATCGAATAGTGGCGGCGCGGCGCCACCGCATGCTAAGACTGGCTGATGTCGGCAAGATGACCGTGTCGATTGCCAAAGTTCGACCTTTCATCTGCGCAGCGGACTGGCGGCCAACGGCGTTAACTGACCGCGCCGATTTAAAAACATTGCTGGCTCCCAAGCAAGAGCAACTGGAGTTATTTGCGTCATGACGCCAGTTCAAGCCCTTGAAAAAGGAGGAGTTTATACCGTTTCATTGCCGAGACCGGATGATTTCGATTATTGGCGCGATGCTGCGCGTAGGCTGATCCAATGCGGCGTCGCGCCAGACCGGGTGTCGTGGCGTGAGCGGGGAGAAGCGATGGATTTGTTCGCCGTATGCAGTGACCAGAATGATGATGGTGCACTTCCCGCGCCGCCAATCAACCCTTCCGTGGTGAAAACCAGCAAGCGTTTTCTGGATTGTGCCAGAAATGCCGCGCTTCACTCTGATGAAGAGCGGTTTGCTTTGCTGTACCGGTTATTGTGGCGATTACAGAGCAATCCGCGGATCATGGAAGACAAATCGGATGATGACGTTCGGCGCATCGAAGATTTGGCTAAGAACGTCAGGCGTGACAGCCATAAAATGCATGCCTTTGTACGGTTTCGCCGAGTGGAAGGCAGCGATGGCGACGCCAGTGATCGCTACGTCGCCTGGTTTGAGCCGGATCATCATATTGTGCGCGCCAATGCAGGATTTTTCAAACGTCGCTTTGCCAATATGCAATGGTCGATCTTGACCCCAAGGGGCTGTATTCATTGGGATGGAACCAGACTTTCAGAAAGCGGGCCCGCCAGTCGTTCCGATGCACCCGCTGATGATGCGATGGAAGATTTGTGGCGACAATATTTTGCCTCAACGTTCAACCCGGCTCGGCTCAAAATCGGCGCGATGATGAGCGAGATGCCGAAAAAATACTGGAAGAATATGCCCGAAGCGGCTTTGATACCGGAATTGATCGCCGGCGCGCAATCTCGGGAATCGCGCATGGTGAATGCGGGCGCTTCAGAATTTTCGGAGCCGGTCGCGTCGCTGCACGATATCGCCTCCGGTATCGGCGCATGCAGACAGTGTGCCATCGGGTGCCTGGATACACAGGCTGTTCCAGGCGAGGGCCGTCATGACGGCGCTGCAAGTCTCTCAAAACGGGCGACTTTCATGATCGTGGGTGAGCAACCGGGCGATCAGGAAGAAAAGGCACAGCGGCCATTTATCGGGCCTGCGGGCGAGGTCCTAAGCGCGCATCTGCAGCAGGCCGGAATCAATCGTGAGGACGCGTATCTCACCAATGCGGTAAAGCATTTCAAATATACTTTGCGCGGCAAGCGGAGGATACACCAGTCACCCACGGCGAAAGAAATCGACACGTGTCGCTGGTGGCTCGACGCGGAGAGAAGAATTATCCGGCCGCAGTTTGTTTTGGCTTTGGGTGCAAGCGCGGCGCGGGGGCTGCTGGGTAAGACAGTTAGCATTACGCGGGCGCGCGGGGTTCCGCTACAGATGGACGATCAGAGCGAGTTGTGGATCACGGCGCATCCATCCTATTTGCTCAGGCTGGATGGTGATGCGCGGGCAGAGCAGGAACGGCTGTTTCAACAGGATTTAAAGACGTTTGCTAAGCGGTTGGAATCTTACAATAAAAACCTTCAAGTTTAGCGGAAGGGGATCTACGTGCGGCGACGCTATGCCGCTATGATAGATTGACGTCATGCCGCCATAAGGTTGGGGCCAAAAAGCAGCCAGGAGCAGTCGCTAACCTGCTGAATTATTGAAACATGTGTTCAACCGTCATTAAACCGCTTCAATCGAATAGCCAGCTGATCGCACGGTTCGAATGGGGTCTTTTGCGCTCTCGATAGCAATCGCCTTGCGCAATCGCCGAATGTGGACATCGACAGTGCGCAGTTCAATATCGCTGCCAGTACCCCACACGCCGTCAAGCAATTGCCCGCGTGAAAAGACCCGCCCTGGGCTTTCCATAAAGAATTTCAGCAAACGGTATTCGGTCGGGCCCAGTTGCAGATTTCGCCCTTGGCGTTCGACGCGGTGGGCCACCGCATCGAGTCGAAGATCGCCCAATTCAATCGATTCGCCCGCCAGAGCTGGCCGAATGCGCCGCATCACGGCAGCAACGCGGGCTAGCAACTCCCGAGGTGAGAACGGTTTTGTCAGATAATCATCTGCGCCCGTCTCCAGCCCGCGAATACGGTCATCCTCGGCCTCACGCGCGGTGAGCATAATAATGGGTACATGCGCCGTGTTTTTGCCGCGCCGCAATTGGCGGCAAACCTCAATACCGCTGGTTCCCTCGACCATCCAGTCAAGGATGATCAGATCGGGCGTGTCTTCGACTGCTAGAATCAGCGCCTCGTCGCCATCGGGTGTGACGCGAACATCGTAGCCCTCATTCCTGAACCGGAATTCGAGCAGTTCCGATAAGGAAGGATCGTCTTCGACCAGCAATAATTTGGCAACGGACATGCAGGGCATCCTCGAAGAACGTTATACGATATCGGTACAGTACATTCGCGCGTGCATTGTTACAGTTTCGCTACAATCATCAGCTGCTTGTTCACAGTTTATGTGTCATCGTCCGGCGGATACGTACCTGTTGCAGCAAAATGCACCATTTCTGCGACATTGGTTGCATGATCGCCAATACGCTCCAGATTACGGGCGATAAACAATATCTGAGCCGCAGTAGAAATAGTCGCAGGGTTTTCGACCATGTAGCTCACAACATTGCGAAAAATACTGTTATAAAATGCGTCTACCTTCGCATCTGTTGCGATGACTTCACGCGCCAAAACCGGATCACGCGCAGCGTAGGCTGACAGGACATCATGCACCATATCACTTGCGATTTCACCCATCGCGGGCAGTAATGTCAGAGGTGCAAACTTCTGTGCGTCATCTATATCCTTGATCCGCTTGGCGATATTCTTGGAATAGTCACCGATCCGTTCGACTACGCCAGCTATCTTGAGTGCGGCAATCACTTCGCGCAGATCGTCCGCCATCGGCGCGCGCAATGCGATAATGCGTACAGCCAGTTTATCGACTTCCGTTTCCAGAGCATCAATCTTTTTGTCGCGCTGCACAACACCGGCGGCCAAATCTTCATTGCTGGTCGTGAGGGCATCCAGCGCCTCCTGAATCGACAGTTCGGCCAGGCCGCCCATTTCCGCAATCAGCCCGCGCAATCGTGTGATGTCTTCATCAAATGATTTAACTGTATGGTCGTTCATCAGCCGTACCGCCCGGTAATATAATCCTGCGTGCGCTGCTCCACCGGATTGGTAAATATGTCCGATGTGCGGCCATATTCTACCATTTTACCCAAATGAAAGAAAGCGGTCCGCTGGGAGACGCGGGCGGCCTGCTGCATGGAATGGGTCACGATGACAATCGCATAGCTTCCGCTAAGATCTGCAATAAGTTCCTCAATCTTCGCTGTTGCGATAGGATCAAGGGCCGAGCAGGGCTCGTCCATCAAAATGACTTCAGGATCAACTGCGATGGCGCGCGCGATGCACAGGCGCTGTTGCTGGCCGCCCGATAGGGCGGTTCCGCTATCGGCCAGGCGGTCTTTTACCTCTTCCCACAAACCTGCACGGGCGAGCGAGGTTTCGACGATCTTGTCGAGTTCCTCCTTACCTTGCGCAATACCGTGTATTTTGGGGCCATAGGCGATATTGTCATAAATGGATTTCGGGAAGGGATTGGGTTTCTGAAACACCATCCCGACGCGGGCGCGCAGCTGAACCACATCCATTTTCGACCGGTAGATGTCATCGCCATCAAGCGTAATCGTACCTTCTACGCGGGCACTCGGAATGGTATCATTCATGCGGTTCATGGTCCGCAGAAATGTTGACTTTCCGCAGCCCGAGGGACCGATAAATGCCGTGACATATTTGGTCGGGATTTCGATCGACACATTATCGATCGCCATTTTGTCCCCATAATAGACGGAGACATCCGAAGCGTTCATTTTCGCATCGGCTTTGTCCAGGTTGGGATGAATGACTGTCACCACTTTTTCTCAAACTTGTTGCGCAAATAAATGGCGAGACCATTCATCAGCAGGAGGAAGAGCAATAGCACGATGATAGCGGCAGAGGTACGCTCCACAAAACCGCGGTCGATTTCATCGGACCATAGGAAGATTTGCACCGGCAAGACTGTCGCAGCAGAGGTGAACCCCTCTGGCGGAGTTGCCACAAATGCGCGCATGCCGATCATCAATAGAGGCGCGGTTTCACCCAAGGCACGTGCCATGCCAATGATGGTTCCGGTCAAAATACCCGGAAGGGCGAGCGGCAGAACGTGATGAAACACCACCTGCACGGGTGATGCGCCAACGGCCAAAGCACCGTCGCGGATCGACGGCGGAACGGCTTTGATCGCGTTGCGTCCCGATATGACGATTACCGGCATCGTCATCAGTGCCAGGGTCATACCGCCAATCAACGGCGCGGAGCGCATGTTGGGGAAGATCCATAGGAAAACGGACAAACCAAGCAGCCCAAAAATAATCGAGGGTACGGCAGCCAGATTGTTGATCGACACTTCGATAATGTCGGTCCAGCGATTTTTTGCAGCATATTCCTCAAGATACAGTGCCGCCATAACGCCAATTGGAAAGGCCATCAGCAGTGTGACCAGCATTGTAAGCATGGAACCTTTGAGCGCCCCCCAAATACCGGCGGATTGCGGATCGGTGGCGTCTGAGCGGGTCAGGAAATCGAAATCGAACCGCTTCTCGATCTTGCCCTGAGCCTCCAGCCTATCCGCCATTTTCTGCAATTCGGCCGCGCCTTCATTCTCAAATCCTTCCGCGAGATCGGGAGAGGACGGTAGCCAGAATTCTGTATTGCCACGCAAAATACCAGGATCGGCGATGATAGCATCAGCGACTTCGCGCCAGGCATTGCTGCTGAGCTCAGCAGCTACGTCTGCGCCGAGTGATTGTTCTGCATAAAACTCTACGACTGCGGGAAGACCCTGACTTTCCAGAGTTTGAACCGCCTGGGGTTGCGCCATCATTTGCGGATCAGCACTCAACCCGGCTTCGGGAAATTTGATCGGAACCGATAATTCGGTCCGCTGAAATCCGCCAATTCCATTTAAGGTCATGGTGATCAGCAGAAATGCCAGCACACAGATCGAGAACGCCACTGCGATCAGCCCGAGCAGCTTGAACCGGCGCTCCGAAGCGTAACGCTTTTTCAGACGCGCTTCAAAAACCTTGGAACGGGCCGGCTGTCCTCTGCCAAAGATGTCAGAAGAAGGCGAAGAGGGTGCAGTGTCACTCATAGGCTTCACGGAACCTCTTTACCACGCGCAAGGCGATGAAATTCAATCCAAGTGTGACCAGAAACAACACAAATCCGATCGCGAATGCGCTGAGTGTGGCCGGGTGATCAAAGCTTCCTTCGCCGGTCAACAATTTCACGATCTGGACCGTCGCTGTCGTCATCGCATCTAGCGGGTTCGCCGAAAGATTGGCAGCGGTGGATGCCGCCATTACCACAATCATCGTCTCTCCTATCGCGCGGCTGATGGCGAGCATGATACCAGCAACGATACCCGGTAAGGCTGCTGGAACCAGAACGCGTTTAATAGTCTCGGATGTGGTCGCCCCGACGGCCAGACTGCCATCGCGCATGGCTTGCGGGACGGCCGCGATTGAATCGTCAGCCATCGACGAGACGAAGGGAATGATCATCACCCCCATAACCAATCCAGCCGCAAGGGCGCTTTCGCTGGATGCACCGGCTATGCCCACCGATGCAGCCACATCGCGTACGAACGGCGCAACAGTCAGCGCCGCAAAATACCCATATACGACGGTCGGTACACCAGCCAAAATTTCGAGCGCCGGTTTGAGCCAGCTGCGCACTTTTGCGTCAGCATATTGGGTGAGGTAGATTGCGCTCATCAATCCCAGCGGAATGGCGACAATCATGGCGATAATCGCGCCTATATAGATGGTGCCCCAAAACAGCGGGATCGCGCCGTAGCGGCTTGGATCGGGATTGTCCGGATTGCTCATCGGGTCAGGCGACCAGCTTGTTCCAAACAGGAAATCGATTGGATTGACCATGCCGAAGAAACGGGCAGTTTCAAAAATCAGACTGACCACGATGCCGAGGGTGGTCAGGATCGCCACCATTGATGCCAGCAGCAATAGAGACATCACCGTTCGTTCTACCCGCGTGCGCGCCGAAAAATCTGGCTTTAGCCGCAAAAATGCCCATGTACCGATGGCAAATCCGATAATGATCGTCGTAAGCAATCCAATCAGATTATAGCGATTGAGCGCCTGCGTGAATGGCTCCACCAGGCCATTTGCCGCGTCGTTGAAAACGGCAGTGGTTGAACCGTTTGCGAGTGCCTGCGCTTCCCTGAGAATCGATTCCCGTTGGACACCGAAGGCAGGCAAATCGGCCGCTGCCGGACTGGCAAGCACCGATTGCACGACAAGATAAGGCGACGCGACTGACCATAAGGAAATAAAAGCGATAAGCGGGATTACTACCCACAATGCGACATACCATGCGTGATACGCAGGCAGCGATGCGATTGTACCGCTTGTGGATTCGCGGCGAAAAGACCACGCCCGTGCACGCGCGGCCAGCCAGCCGGCAAGCCCCAGGCCAATGGTTAATAATAACAGGATCGCTGGGGACATTGGTGTTGAAAGCCCTGTATCGCCCGTCAGGCAGATTTGTTATGAGTGCAGTCGCACCCTCGATATGCGATGCGGACTATCGTAACCATATGCAACTTATGTGACATATTCCTTGTGACATTTATATGTCATTCCTGTTACAGACGCTATGATTTGCCTTTCAGTGCGGGAAGACGCACCGACACTGTCGTCCCTTGGCCAACCCTGCTCGTGATATCAAGCCTTCCACGGTGGCGCTCCACAATATGCTTGACGATCGCAAGCCCCAGACCGGTTCCGCCAGAGGCACGGCTGCGCCCCGGATCAGTCCGGTAAAATCGCCGCGTAAGATGCGGGATATGCTCGTCTGGAATGCCGTCGCCGGTATCGATTATGTCGAGCCTGGCTTCGTCGTTGATCGTTTCAGTCAGCGAGACGATAACACGCCCCGCCGGATCGCCATATTTAAGCGCATTATCCACCAGATTGCGGACAACCTGCTCCAATTGACGGTCATCGCCCTGAACTGTGAGATCGTGCAGAATTCTCAAATCGAGCCGATCAGCGCGCCTGAAACCTGCGGCATCGTGCGCGGCTTTTTCAATCAGCGGCCTCAAGGCAATTGGCAAGTCCGGTTGTTCGTGCTTGCTAGCCTCAATCCGCGAAAGCGATATCAGGTCAGAGACCAAATGCTGCATGCGCTGCGCTTCGCTGTGGATAGTACCCAGGAACTTGCTGCGTGTCTCTTCGGGTACGCCAGCATCTTCCTGAAGCGTTTCGACATAGCCGATCACGGAGGCGAGGGGGGTGCGCAATTCGTGGCTGGCATTGGCGACAAAATCAGTATGGGCACGGCTAATATCCGCCTCTGCTGTGAGATTGATCAGCTCGACAATTGACAGCCCGTTTTGCAGGACCTGACGATTGAGCCGCCAGATATCCTTTCGTCGGACCAAGCCGGTGACAGTGGTGATCCCGCCCTTTTTCTTTTCCAGCAACTTTATCGCCTTGGGCTGGCGGAATACCATGCGGATATCCTGCCCGACAATGTGCTTGCCGAGCAGTTTACGGGCGCTGCGGTTGGCGACCGATACGCGGCCGTTTTCGGTTACAAGGACCGGGGTGCCGGAATATTCGAGCAACGGCTTCATGTTGCCGCTGCTATATGGATTATATTCGGGTTTTGCTGGCGGTGCAGGCGGGCGGGCGCGCGCGAGGAACAAAGTTCCAACCCAGATAATACATACAGCGATTGCCAGAAAAATGTCAGTGCCGACAGCCATCAGGCCAATCACCGAAAGCAGTGCCAACGCGATCCCTGCGGCCGGTATTGTGGATTCGGTATTGCCCATCTGTGGCGCAATAGCTGCGCACACAAGACGCTGCCAGAGAGAACTTTACCAGAGGATACTTTGCGAAACCCAGCGGGATGAAGCATCATAACCGGTGCAACAAACGTGGTGACCCCTACGGGAATCGAACCCGTGTTTCAGCCGTGAAAGGGCCGCGTCCTAACCGCTAGACGAAGGGGCCTTGAAAGGCATGCCGTCCGTGACAACCGGATCAGACATAGCTCTGCCATCGTTGGTGACCCCTACGGGAATCGAACCCGTGTTTCAGCCGTGAAAGGGCCGCGTCCTAACCGCTAGACGAAGGGGCCAAAACGATGGCGTGGCGGGGCAATTAGGGCCGCCGATGTTCGGCGTCAAGTCCGGGCTGATGAAACTGCTATTTTCAGTGCTATGGCTTGCACTCTGTTTCAGTCAGCCCAGGCGGCGTCTTCCAGGTGGAGCTCGGCTGCGGGGCGGGTCCCCCAATCGTCAATCTTGGCCCGGCCAGCAAGCCACATCTTGCGCCCTTTTTCGGCATGCAGAATAGCCTGTCCCATCTCGGTTTCCGCCGCACGAAAAGCGATAGCTTTCAAGGAACCACCATCATTGCCGCCAACTATCAGCCGCAAATGATCGGTGCCCACAATGTCGGCTTTAATCAGGTGAACCGGACCGACCGCGACTTTTGGGCCCGGCCAGCCAACGCCGTAAGGGCCGCCCTGTTCGAGGGCATTGACAAGTTCGGGCTGGAGCCCGCGCGGGGCGACCGAGAGGTCAAGCTTGAGCGATTGGGACGTCTGCGCGCGCGACACTGACGCACTTAACCGCTGGTCAAGCCAGTCGGCAAAGACATCCAGCCGCGCGCTTTCGGCAGTCAGTCCTGCTGCCATCGCATGTCCCCCGCCAGCCAGCAGCAACCCTTCTTCACGTGCCGCAATAATCGCCGCTCCCAAGTCAACGCCAGCGATCGAACGGCCAGACCCCTTGCCTTCACCGGTGGTTTCATCAAGCGCGATCACCAATGACGGCTTGCCAGTCTTTTCTTTGATACGTCCCGCCACTATGCCGATCACGCCGGGATGCCAGTCGGTACCGGACACAACCACCACTGCGCGGTTATGCTGCGCTGCAATCTGCGCCTCGGCGGCCTGTTGCACTTCGGCTTCGATGGCGCGGCGTTCTTCATTCAGCGAGGACAGCTGCGCCGATATCCTTGCTGCTTCGTCAGGATTTTCGGTGATGAGCAGCCGAACCCCCAGGGTCGATTCGCCGACCCGGCCACCAGCATTAATCCTGGGTCCCAAGGCAAAGCCCAGGTCGCTACAGATCGGAGCTCGCTTCAACCGGCTTGCATCAATCAAGGCCGCCATGCCGATATTGCGGCGTTGGCTCATAATTTTGAGACCTTGTGCGACAAAGGCCCGGTTAAGGCCGTGAAGCGCCGCGACATCGGCGACGGTTCCCAAAGCAACCAGGTCGAGCAACGACATCAAGTCAGGCTCTTCCCGATCGGCAAAATAGCCCTGCACGCGTAATGTGCGGGTCAATGCGATTGCCAGCAGAAACGCCACGCCAACAGCCGCCAGATGGCCAAATGATGCGGCTTCATCGCTTTCGTCGAGCCGATTGGGGTTCACCAATGCGGCTGCTTTTGGCAATTGATGCGCGCATTTGTGGTGGTCGACCACAATCACATCCACACCGGCCTCCCGCGCCATGCCGAGTGCCTCATAAGCCATAGCGCCGCAATCCACGGTCACAATCAGGCTGGAGCCAGTCTTACCCAGTTCGACCAGCGCCTTGCCGCTGGGACCGTATCCCTCCAGCAGACGATCCGGTATATAATATTCCGCGTCACATCCAATCAGTCGCAAAGTCCGGATTAATAATGCCGCGCTGGTCGCGCCATCCACATCATAGTCCCCGTAAATGGTGATTTTCTCTCCGCCGACGACGGCCTGCGCTATTCTTTCAGCTGCTGCGTCCATATCGTTGAAGATCGACGGGTCGGGCAGAAAACCGCGCAGCGTGGGGGTACGATGCCGGTCGAGATCAGTTTGCGGGACGCCCCGCGACAACAAAATCTGTGTCACAATATCGGTGCCCAGCGGGCCGATTGCACCCGCTTGGCCTAAATCCATATTGCCGCCGCGCCAATGCCACGCCTTGCCCGACAGCGAATGCGATACCCCGCAAACGGGTGGCAGAGATGTTTCGGAAACAGAAGCCATACCGCAACCGTTACCCTATGGCGGGCCGCGCTGCAAAGCCAACTGTTTGACAATCGACAATTGCTGTACAGAGTTTCTGCATGAGCGCACCGCCGAGTCTTCTGATCATATGGCATAGCCGTACCGGGGCAAGCGAGCAGATGGCGCGCGCCGCGCTGGCTGCTGCAGCGCAAGGCTCCGCCATGATGGCGGCAGAGGATGTCACGGCCGGCGACATGCTCGGCGCTGCGGCATATCTGTTTGTCTGTCCGGAAAATCTGGCCGTCATGAGTGGTCTGATGAAGGAGATGTTCGACCGGTTATATTATCCGCTGCTCGGCCAGATAGAGGGCAGAGCCTACGCGACGATGATTGCCGCCGGATCAGACGGAGAAGGGGCCACCAGGCAAATCGACCGGATCGCCAAGGGCTGGCGGCTCAAACGCGTTTTCGCGCCGATGATCGTCAATTTCCAGGCGCAGGACGCCGCGTCAATCCTTGCGCCAAAATTGGTACCCGACCACCATCTACAGCAATGCGCTGAACTCGGGCTTGCGATGGCAGAAGGCGTAAAGCTTGGCATCTACTGAAGAACTTGATCGAAAACGGAGCTAGCCATATTTGCTGGACTCGACCTTATGTAGTTTTCCTTACATAGATCGAACACCCATATTCAGGAGCAGGTCCAATCAGCAACAATGCACAAAATAATCCGGGTGCAAGGCTGCGAAGCGAATACCCGCCAGAACATGTTGTTGCCGCTATTCAACTTTTGTTTTCCCCAGAGGGGAGGCCTACTCTCACAGATTTACAGGCGGCCACCAATTCTCTTCAGCCGTTATCAGCCGTTGCGTCGGGTGAAGAGCACGCCAACGAACCGCTTCACTGGGCTGAGCTGATCTGGCATGGTTTAAGCTATGATCTCGTCGGCCTGTCTCCGGGAAAAGGTGCTTTGCCAGCAGCGGTCAGTGACGATTATGCTTATGCGGATACACCGGTCCGATTGGAAGCGGTCAATATCGTCGCGGGGTCGCATTTGGCAGGCGCCGAAAGCACTATCCCGATCGTGAAAGCACTATGGAATATGGCAGCCGGTCTGGCCAATAGGTTGCCGCATTGCAAAATGGTCCTTTGGCAGCATTCTGACATTGCCCATACGCCTTTACAGTTTGGCGAGTTGGCAGCGGCTTGGGATAAGAAAATGCTGCTGCCGGTTGGCATGCTGGTGCGGGTGTTGGACGATATTGACCGCGGCATCAAAACGCGCGGCCTGACCTTTTTCACCGGACAAGAACTGCGAATTGAGCCGGAACTGACCGATGACAGGGATTGGGCGGGCCGTCTGGCGATGCGTTTGGCTGAGGCTCTCATTATCCGCGGAAGTCTGTCCGAGGCAGAGGAATTCACCGGCCCGGATGGGAGCAAACTGCGTCTTGCGCCATCAAAGAACCGCAAATTTGTCAGGGTATGGCGCTCCTAGCGTCAACCGAGTTTTTCCATCAAGTCAGCCTTGGCCGCAAGGTATTCTGCCTCCAGCCGGTCAACCCGGTTCGCCACGCTTTCTACCGCAGTCACGGTGCCGACACCCTGGCCGGAACCCCAGATGTCTTTCCAGGCTTTCGCTTTGCTGTTGCCGCCAGACCCAAAATTCATTTTGCTTGGATCGCTGACCGGCAAATTCTCAGGATCAAGGCCAGCTTTTTCAATAGAGCCGCGCAGGTAGTTCCCGTGAACACCGGTAAACAGGTTCGTATATACGATGTCACCTGCGCTGCTATCGACGATTTCCTGCTTATAGGCCTGATCGGCGTTGGCTTCCTCTGTCGCAATCCATGCCGAGCCGATATAGCCGAAATCAGCGCCCATCGCCTGTGCTGCCAATACCGAACGCCCATGCGCAATGGAGCCTGACAGAGCCACCAATCCATCAAACCATGTGCGAATTTCCTGCATTAACGCAAAGGGTGACTGAGTACCTGCATGCCCGCCAGCACCGGCGGCAACCGGGATGAGGCCCGTCGCGCCTTTCTCAATCGCCTTGCGGGCAAACCGGTCATTGATCACGTCATGGAGCGAGATACCGCCCCATCTTGTAACAGCTTGGAACACTTCTTCGCGAGCCCCCAGAGAGGTGATGACCATCGGGACTTGCCATTTGGCACAGACGTCCATGTCTTCATCAAGCCGGTCATTACTGCGGTGGACAATCTGGTTGACGGCATAGGGCGCTGCCGGATGATCAGGATTGTCCCGGTTATGCGCCGCCAGTTCTTCGGTTATCCGGTGGAGCCATTCGTCCAGTACACCCGATGGCCGGGCATTCAACGCCGGAAACGATCCGATAATTCCCGCCTTGCATTGGGCGATAACCAATTCCGGGCCCGAGACAATAAACAAAGGTGACCCGATAATGGGCAGCCTCAGGCGGTCGAAAGGTGAGGGAAGGGCCATTGAAATTCCGTTCGTTTTATCGGCAGCGGCGCGATATACTGCGCCGGTATCGTGAAGTAGTAAGGAGCGGCAGAGCAAAGGGTTCCGCCCAGCCGCAATGTCAGTTCAGGCAAGGACGCTTTCTATACCGTAGAATGCCGCTGCGTTACCGGCATAGAGCGCGGCCTTTTCATCCGCCGAGTAATCGGCACTGATCCGCTTGAACGCGTTCCACAACACCGGATATGTCGCGCCCCACCGATCTACCGGATAATTGCTTTCAAACATGGCGCGATCCGTGCCGAAGGCATCAATGCAATGTTCGATATACGGCACCCACATCATCGCGAGATCGGCAGAGGTGACATTCTTGGCCGGGCCAATTTCGGGCATACCGCAAAACGCCATCGCCAAGCCGCCAAGCTTGACCGACACATTATCGCATTTGCCAAGCGCGGTAATGGATGCTTTCCAACGATCAAAATTTTCGCCGAGCTTTCCTTGATAGGACGCGATATTGAGCGGGGTGCCGCAATGGTCGAGGACGATTTTCTGATCGGGAAATGTTTTGGCAAGTGCGATCACATCGGCCAATTGTGGCTCCAGCACCCAGGCATCAAAGGTCAAATTTCGGTTGGAAAATTCGGCAAAGCCGGTTCTGAAATCGCTGCTGCTATATAGCCCTTCTGGCGCGTGAAATGGCGGGCCGAGTACTGCGGGATCAGCATCCCAGGCACCTTGATGGCGGATGCCCCTGAAGCGTCCATTTCCGGCGGCAACTAGCGCGTCTAGCACGGGAGCCACATCGCTGCCCAGCGTCAGGTCGGCATGGCCGATAATGGCCGCGCATGCCCTAAGCGGGCCGTACAGGCCGCTGGCGCTTTGCGCGGCAACACCGTTTACAAACTCCACTTCCCCGACGGGTTTCATCGCGCCGGTTGCATCTGCGTTGTAGAACGCGCCGCATTCCATAAAGATTGTTCCGACTATGTTGTGTCCAGAGCTGACATCGGCATGCAATTGATCAAACGTGTAATGCGCAGCACCGGCGATCGCGGAGATAAAATTATGCTGCGGTTCAGGAAACATCGGCACCATTTGACGCAGATCCCACAGGTGATGATGCGGATCGATAATCGGAAGATCGGGCTCCAGGATGTCTTCAGTCATATCCATTCTCCTTTATCACACGGCATCCCCCAGCGATACATACTCACCGGGCAATAGCGGAATTGGCGGCGCTCAATACGGCACGTACACTGGCGGTCGCGACATCTTCATCAATTCCGCATCCCCATATGGCGGCGCCGCTGCCATCGATACATTCGAGGTAGGTTGCCGCCCGCGCATCCCGGCCAGAGCCAAGCGCATGCTCCGTGTAGTCCTTGATTTCCAAATGCAGCCCAAAACTGTCTTCGATCGTGGCCAGCACCGATGAGATGAGGCCCTTGCCGCGACCGCTTACGCTTTGTTCCACGCCTTCGACTGCGATAGTTCCGGCAAATATCCTCGTGCCATCCGCAGCGCGGCTTTCTTCATAATCGATCAACTGGAAATGTTTTGGACGGGTTTGCACGTGGTAGGCCTGCTGGAACGCCGCCCAGATATCCGCCGCGTTTAATTCACGGCCCAGATTATCGGCCAGAGATTGGACATGTTTTGAAAAATCTGCCTGCATTTTCTTAGGCAGCTTCAGGCCCTGATCCTTCTCCAGCACCCAGGCAAAGCCACCTTTACCGCTTTGCGAATTCACGCGGATGACGGCTTCGTAATCACGGCCTAAATCGGCGGGATCAATTGGCAGATAGGGCACCCGCCAATACTCGTCATTTTGGGTTTCGTTCGCGGCAAAGCCTTTCTTGATCGCATCCTGGTGGCTGCCGGAAAATGCCGTAAATACAAGCTCTCCGCCATAGGGGTGGCGCTCGTGGACCGGTATCTGATTGCAATATTCAACTGTCTCTATCACCCGGTCGATGTTGGAAAAGTCAAGGCCCGGGTCGATGCCCTGGGTATACATGTTGAGCGCGGTAGTGACGAGGCAGCAATTGCCAGTCCGCTCTCCATTACCGAACAGGCAACCCTCAACGCGGTCCGCGCCGGCCATAATGCCAAGTTCTGCTGCGGCCACTCCGGTTCCCCGGTCATTATGCGTATGCAAACTGATGACCGCTGCATCACGGCCGGGCAAATGACGGCAGAAATACTCGATCTGGTCGGCGTAGACATTCGGGGTTGCCGCTTCCACCGTTGCAGGCAGATTGAGGATGATGGGTTTTTCAGCAGTGGGCTGCAACACGTTCATCACTGCGGCGCATACCTCGATACTGAAATCCAATTCTGCGGTTGAGAAGGTTTCCGGGCTGTATTGGAAATGCCAATCGGTTCCGGGGCGCTTCGCAGCCTCATCGCGCATGATCTGTGCGCCCTGCTGCGCAATCTGCAGCACTTCGGCTTTGCTCATGCGGAATACGATATCGCGCCAGGCCGGGCTAACGGCATTGTATAGGTGAATGATCGCGGAACGGGCGCCATGCAGGCTTTCGAAGGATGCGCGGATCAAATCCTCGCGCGATTGAGTGAGAACTTGCAGCGTGACGTCGGTGGGAACGCGGCCTGATTGTACCAGGCCTTGAATGAAATCGAACTCGGTTGCCCCTGCGCTGGGGAAGCCTACCTCAATTTCCTTCACACCGATTTCGACCAGTAAATCAAAGAAGCGATTTTTCTTCACTGCATCCATCGGGTCGATGATGGACTGGTTCCCGTCACGCAAATCGGTGGATAGCCAGCGGGGCGGGGCGGTGATGGCCCGGCTAGGCCATTTTCGGTCGGGTAAATCAATCTGCGGGAATGCGCGATATTTGCGCGATGGATCATGAAGCATAGTCATAGGGCGGTCTATCTGATTGCGGGGCGATGGGCTGGCTCAAACTCCCTTGGGCGCTCTGGCGCACCGGATCAGGCCGCGCCGCATCTTACGCCCAAGGGCGCGTAAGTCGTAACAGAATATCAAAAGAACCGGCCATCATTGCTGTATGCGAAACTTGGCCGTGGCTGTCCAGCGTCTTTCTTTTTTTCGGCTCAAACGCATATCGGGGCGCAGGGCGTGCCAGCGTAATGCGCGAAACCAGGAAAACTTTTCCCGCGTTTGTAACGAATGTCTTCAAGCCTGCGAACAAGTGAGTGTTCAATCCGACTACGCATCCAATTTCTTACCCACGCAGGACATCATTATGAAAAAATCTCTGATTATACTGTCTGCCTTGGCAGTTATCGCGCCAATTACAGTGTCACTTACGCCTGTCGATGTTGTTGCGAAGCCCGTATTTGTCGGCATCGAAGGTGAGAATATCGCCGTCGGTGGATATGATACCGTCAGTTATTTCCGCGGCAACGGCACGCCTGCTATCGGCCTTGCAAAATTTGCCGCGGAGCATGACGGCGCAGTTTATCATTTTTCCTCAGCTGAGAACATGAAAGCGTTTCAGGACGACCCTGCCGCATTTGCCCCGCAATATGGCGGCCACTGCGCCTGGGCCATGTCGCGCGGCTCCCTCGCTCCGGGTGATGCCACGCTGTACAAGATCGTCGATGGCAAGCTCTATCTGAACTTCAACAAGCAAGTTCAGCAGACGTGGCTCTCGGATGTCGCTGGCTTCATTTCGAAGGCGGACGGACAATGGGTCAATATCCCCGACGATGCCAAGTTCGGCGCGTGATCGAGCAACAAAAACAATAGTCCCAACATCTCTACACACGATAGGAATTTGAAATGAACAGCAAGAATATCGCAGCCATGCTGCTCGTCGCCGGCGGACTTTCAGTGGTCTCCACCCCTGCCATCGCTGACGCACCATGCGGCCCAGCAGGTTTCAGCAATTCCAGCAGTTATGCCGACCAGCGCCAGAAACGCCAAGAGCGCAAGGCAGCACGCACGATCAAGGCTTCAGCTAACCCCTGCGCCGCCAACCCCTGCGCCGCTAACCCCTGCGCCGCCAACCCCTGCGCCGCTAACCCCTGTGCTGCCAATCCCTGTGCGGCCAAGCCATGTGCGGCCAAGCCATGTGCTGCCAATCCCTGTGCTGCCAATCCCTGTGCTGCAAACCCCTGCGCCGCTAAACCGCGCTAGGGTTTGACGCCAAATTCGGTCGGTTGCCGCGTTCTCCCCCAGTTGAGCGGCAACCGCCCGAATTCTGTTTTATCTTAGGAAACACAGTGGACCGCAGCGAGGCCAGCAATCTATTCATCGCCAGCACGCAGGCCATGTTTGCCAGCGGGGCGCCGCTGATGCAGCGCGTAATTGGCAACGCAGATGGTGAGGCCCAAAGCTGGAGCCATTATCCTGAAAGCGACGTGGTCAATGGCGGTTTATCCGCCCGCTGGTTCTACCACTGCCACGCACCCGAAGAGCGCGGCGAGAACGAACACGGCCATTTTCATTTATTTGTCGGCAAACCTGCTTTGCCAGCTGAAGTAACGTCAATAATGCCGGCCCCTCCGACGAAGCAAAAGCGCGCCGATGTGGTCCATGTCGCTGCCCTGTCTATCAATCATAGCGGGCTGCCAACGGACTGGTTTACGGTCAATCGCTGGGTCACTGATGAGTGGCTCTATCCTGCCTCGTCTATTACTGATATGCTCGGCAAGATCGATTTTCGCGGGCCGTCCGGTGATCCGCTCGTAAATGATTGGCTGACCGCGCTCGTGGCATTGCAGCGGGAACCCGTTGCGCGCATTTTGGCCGAACGTGATGCAGTGATTGCCCGCGATACGGTACAGGCAGAGGATCGGGGCGCAGAAATATTATCCTCCACGCCCCTCAATCTCGAAACACTGCTTGATTAAACACGCTGAGCCAATGCCAGCGGCTTAGTTTTTATCTTTATCGACCAGCTTGTTGGCAGAAATCCACGGCATCATCGCGCGCAATTCCGCACCGGTTTTCTCGATCGGATGTGCTTCGGCCGCCTTGCGTGATGCCTTCAGCTCGGGCTGACCGGCGCGGTTATCCAGCACAAAGTCTTTCACGAAGCGGCCCGCCTGAATATCTTCCAGCACACGCTTCATTTCCGCCTTTGTTTCAGCAGTGATGATCCGCGGACCCGTTTTGATATCGCCATATTCCGCCGTGTTGCTGATCGAGTAGCGCATATTGGCGATGCCGCCTTCATACAGCAGATCGACAATCAGCTTGGTTTCGTGGAGGCATTCGAAATAGGCCATCTCGGGTGCATAGCCGGCTTCCACCAGCGTTTCGAAACCGGCCTGGATCAGATGCGTAATACCGCCGCACAAAACCGCCTGCTCGCCGAACAAATCGGTTTCGCACTCTTCCTTGAAATTGGTTTCGATAATACCCGAACGGCCACCGCCCATCGCGCTGGCATAGGACAGAGCGAGCGATTTGGCATAGCCGTTGCCGCCGGAACTGGTGCCTTCCTGATGCACTGCGATCAGGCAGGGTACGCCGCCGCCACGCTGATATTCACTGCGTACCGTATGTCCAGGACCCTTGGGCGCGATCATGATAACATCAATATCCGCTGGCGGTTCGATCAGACCGAAATGCACGTTCAGACCGTGAGCAAAAGCAAGCGCTGCACCAGATTTCATATGGCCTGCCATATCCTCGGCCCAGATCGCCGCCTGATGTTCGTCCGGTGCAAGAACCATCACCAGGTCAGCCCATTCAGCCGCCTCTGTATTACCCATGACTTTAAAGCCAGCGGCCTCTGCCTTTTTGCGCGTGGCAGACCCTTCGCGCAATGCAATGGCGACTTCGGCAACGCCGCTATCACGCAGGTTTTGCGCGTGAGCATGGCCCTGGCTGCCATAACCGACAATCGCGACTTTCTTGCCTTTAATCAGATCAAGATCGGCGTCGGAATCGTAATAGACTTTCATTATTTCCCTTTCCTGTGGTGAGCGGCTTTAAGAGCCGTTAGCACCACGCATCATCCCTGCGATCCCCGTCCGGCCAACCTCAACCAATCCGAGCTCTCGCATTAGAATGACGAAATTATCGATTTTGTCCGGGGACCCTGTGAGTTCAAATATAAAGCTGCTGGTAGTTGTGTCGACAACCTGAGCGCGGAATACGTCCGCGAGGCGAAGCGCCTCCACCCGGTCATCGCCCGTACCAGCGACTTTGATGAGAGCCAGCTCTCGTTCAACATGAGCGCCGGCCTCGGTCAGATCGACGACCTTATGGACCGGCACCAACCGTTCCAGTTGCGCCTGAATTTGATCGATAACCTCTGGCGGACCATTAGTGACGATCGTGATCCGGCTGATCGCGTGATCTTCAGAGATATCGGCCACGGTCAGGCTGTCGATATTATAGCCGCGGGCCGTAAACAGCCCGGTGATCTTGGCAAGGATACCCGGTTCATTATCGACCGTTACAGTCAACACGTGGCGTTCGGATGCGGCTTTCGTGATTTGCATGATAATGTCCTTAAACCGCGGCCCTAGACAAGCGCCTTGGCTTCATCATCCATCGTTCCGTCAACGTGATCACCATATAGCAGCATATCAGTATGCGCTGCGCCGCTGGGGATCATCGGATAACAATTGGCATCCTTGGACACCTGGCAATCGACAATTACGGGCCCGTCATGGGCCATCATCGCCTCGATACCTGCATCAAGTTCGCTTTCATTGTGAATGCGGATACCTTTCCAACCATAGGCCTCTGCGAGCGCCACAAAATCAGGCAGGCTGTCCGAGTATGAATTGGAGTAACGGCTTTCATAGGTCAGTTCCTGCCATTGGCGCACCATGCCCATATATTCATTGTTGAGAATGAATACTTTCACCGGCAGCCGGTACTGGCTCGCCGTGCCCAGTTCCTGAATATTCATCTGGATTGATGCCTCACCGGCAATATCGATCACGAGATCGTCAGGATTGCCGAGCTGCGCACCAATGGCTGCGGGAAGCCCATATCCCATCGTTCCAAGCCCGCCACTGGTCAGCCACTTGTTCGGATCAAAGAAATGGAAATATTGCGCAGCCCACATCTGGTGCTGGCCGACTTCTGTGGTGATAATCGGATTGCGTGTGCGGGTAAGTTCAAACAGACGTTCGACTGCCTTTTGCGGCATGATCTCGCTATCATGCGGCGGATAGGCGAGACTTTCGCGCGCGCGCCAGCCGTCAATGCGGGCTTTCCACTCGGTCAGATCGCGCGGTTTATTGCTGCCCCATGCATCAATCAATTGCCGCAAGACTGCGGAACAATCACCGACGATTGGCAGATCGACCGCAACAGTTTTGTTGATTGAGGCGCGGTCAATATCGATGTGGATTTTGGTCGATCCGGGCGAGAAAGCATCCAGCCTCCCGGTTACACGGTCATCGAATCGCGCACCCACGCAGATCATCAGATCGCACCGGTTCATCGCCATATTGGCTTCATAGGTGCCGTGCATACCCAGCATGCCCAACCAGTCATCATGCTGAGCGGGAAATGCGCCCAGGCCCATCAATGTCGATGTCACTGGCGCCCCGGTCACGTTTTGCAATTCGCGCAGTAAGGTCGAGGCTTCCGGGCCGGAATTGATGACGCCGCCGCCGGTGTAGAGTATCGGTCGCTCTGCTTTTTCGAGCAGAGCAATGGCTTCTGCTATGGCATCCGCGTCACCTTCAACACGCGGTTGATAGCGTTTGGAAGACGGCAATTCTTCAGGAGCGTCGGACCATTCGGCAAGCGCAATCTGGACGTCTTTGGGAATGTCAATCAGAACGGGGCCGGGCCGTCCGGTTGTCGCGATGCGGAACGCCTCTGCAATGACCGCCTGTAATTCGGACGGGTCTTTGACGAGGTAATTATGCTTCGTACAATGGCGCGTGATGCCGATCGTGTCGGCTTCCTGGAAAGCATCGGTGCCAATCAATGCAGTCGGGACTTGACCGGTAATAATCACCAGCGGAATGGAATCGAGATAGGCATCGGCAATGCCGGTAACCGCATTGGTCGCGCCGGGGCCGGAGGTTACCAGAACCACGCCGGGTTTGCCGGTGGACCGCGCGTAGCCCTCTGCTGCGTGGGCAGCGCCAGCTTCATGACGGACCAGAATATGGCGAATGCGCGGATTATCGAACAGCTCGTCATAAATAGGCAAGACTGCGCCGCCGGGATAGCCGAAGATACAGTCAACCTCCTGCTGAACCAGACTTTCTACCAAGATGGATGCGCCGCTGCGCTCCTGCTGTGCCACTGTTTCTCTCTACTTCCTGAATATACCGCTGGTGTGTTATGCCTATTTAATCACTGCGCCTTTTGCGTAACAAAACCCTCCCGTCAACTGTTAATCTTGAAATATTAATTCAAAATGAGTGCTCAAAACAAAACTTTCGGGGTCTATCCGCTGCCAGTTCGGAGGGGATTGATTGCGAAACCAGGTGTATTGCCGCTTTGCATATTGCCGTGTGGCCATTTGTCCACGTGCAATCATCTCATCGCGCGAACAGCCGCCTTCTAACCAGCCAGCAATTTCACGGACGCCAATAGCCCGCATGACCGGCAATTCAGGATTGAGGCCGCGTGCCAGCAAAGCCTGTACTTCTTCAATTGCGCCATTACGCAGCATCCAGTTGAACCGCGCGTCACATTTGGCATAGAGCTTTTCACGTTCTGGCACCAGAATTAACGGATGCAGATGGATAGATTTGGCAATTCCGCCCACCTGCTGGCCGTGCCATTTCCACATGGGTGTGCCGGTGGATCGTATAATCTCGAGTGCCCTGGCAGTACGGGCGGTATCGGCGGGCGCGAGCCGCGCGGCGGCTTCGGGATCTTCTGCTTCCAGGGCGGAACGGGCATCGCTCTGATCCATAGCGCGGATGGCTGCGCGTATATCGGGATCGATCGGCGGTATGGGAGAAATGCCATCGAGCAAGGTGCGGATATAAAGACCAGTCCCGCCCACAAGGATCGGCATGGTATTGTCGCAGTGAAGCCGCGCAATCGTTTCTTTCGCGGCCTTTGCCCAGTCCGCAGTCGAACAAGCGGTGGCCCCGTCCCATGTTCCGAACAGCAGATGCGCCACGCCGCGCATGTCTTCTGCGGTGGGTCGGGCGCTGAGCGTGCCGAGATCACGATAGACCTGCGCGCTGTCACAATTGACAACCGCAGCCTTCCTTCCGCGGCTTTTCAACGCCAATGCCAGATTAACGGCAATATCGGTCTTGCCGCTGGCGGTAGGCCCTGCGATGAGCGCCAGGGGCGGCTTGCCTTTGGAATCAGGAGAATGCGTTGTGCTCACGGCCCGGCTGATAGCAGACCCAGCAGGACTTGAAACGCATCTTGAGGCGGCGCTCGCACAGTTGCGCGATCAGTCAATGCCAGTGGCAATGTCGCGCATGCTGGAGCTGGAAGCTCCGGTTGTTCATCTTTCCTTGCCGGACGGAAATCAGGTCCGTTTGCGAGAGGTGATCGAAACCCATTTCGCGCCGTCCGCCGTACTGATTGCCCATGCCGACATCACCGTGCCGAGGCTGTTCGTTTCCGATATGGACTCAACCATGATCGGACAGGAATGCATAGACGAGCTCGCTGATTTTGCCGGACTGAAGGATCATGTTGCGGCCATAACGGAACGCGCGATGCGCGGTGAGATAGATTTTGAATCGGCTTTGAAAGAGCGCGTAATGTTACTCGCAGGCGTGCCGGAAGCTGCCATTGCACAGTGTCTGGCCGATCGCATCCGGCCAGAGCCCGGTGCGCGAACATTGGTGCAGACATTGAAGGCGCATGGGTGCCGCTCTGCGCTGGTCACCGGCGGCTTCCATCATTTTGCCGACGATGTGGCGGTGCAACTTGGTTTTGATCGGGTCACTGGCAACCGGCTTGAGGTCGCTGACGGCAAGCTGACCGGGCGGCTGACCGGACCGGTTTCGGATAGCAGCACCAAAAAAGCTGTTCTTGCAGAGGAACTGGGGAAATTAGGCGGCGGGCCGGTATTGGCTGCCGGGGACGGAGCCAATGACATACCGATGTTGCAGGCAGCCGATTACGGGGTCGCTTACAAAGCTAAGCCGGCCGCGCGCTCTGCTGCATCCAGCTGGGTCGATAGAGGGGATCTGACGCAGATTCTCAGTCTGTTGGGCATTCCGCGCCGCGACTGGAGGCACTAATCCGGGTCATAGCCAGCTGGCGATCTGGCTGAGCGGCTTTTTAATCAGTGCATGGGCGGGCACTGTTGCATTGGCAGACGGTATACCCGTGACAATAATCATAGCCGGTTTTTCTATCGCCGGACGTTCGCATATCTCGCGCAGAAATCCCATCGGGGAAGGGGTGTGTGTCAAAGTGGCGAGCCCCGCGCGGTGCAGCGTGGTTATCACCATTCCGCAGGCAAGACCGACACTCTCATTGACGTAGTAATTTTGCGTTGTGCCGTCGTCCTTGATCCCGCCTCTGCGCTGCGCGAATACCACGATCAGCCAAGGAGCAGTTTCAAGAAAGGGTTTCTCGGCATCAGTGCCGAGCGGATCAAGAGCGCCCAGCCATTCGTCGCCGGCCCTGGCGCTGTTGGCATCGGACCCGTAAAACGCCGCTTCCTCCGCCTCCGCCGCGACGCGGATTGCGCGCTTTTTATCAGGTGATGATACCACGGCGAAATGCCACGGCTGATGATTGGCGCCGCTCGGCGCACTTCCGCCTGCCAAAATCGCCTGCTCGATAATCTCGCGGGGAACGGGCGCGTCAGAGAAATATCGACAGGACCGGCGCCGCGACAGATCGCTGCGGAAGGCTCTGGCTCTGGCAATACGGTCTGCATCGGACATGTCTGGCAATGTATACGGAACGGATTCGTGCGGTTTCATGCGCGCAGTATCGCCGCTTTGACGCCAGCTTGAAAGGGGTTTAACGCTTTCTTATTGACATTAATGTAAGTAGTGGCTAGTTCGAAAATCAACCCGGTATGTCGCGTTTGGAGTCCATAGATAATGTCAGCTATTGATCGGCCCTTACATCACCCTGATCGTACACTGACTGGCTTTCAACCGGTCAAGGCTATTACTCATTTCAGGAAATTGATCGCCAACAAGGAAGATACCGAACAGGTTTTTCATATTATTGAGGCGCTTAAGGGCCGCAAAAGCGCGCGGCAGGCTGCGCGGTTCGTTCAGTCGCCAGAAGGTCAGGCGCTGCTTCGTGAAGATCGTGACTTGCCAGCAATGCTGGATAATCACGCAAACTGGGCTGATATGGCGGAGCATAGCGTGGCCCAGCACTATGTCCGGTTTATGAAACGGGAGGGGCTCACCGCTCAGGGGCTGGTTGAAGAATCATACAAGTGGCTTAGCAAAGACGATCGCCCAAGCGATTTATATGAATGGTATTTTGAACGCCTGCGTGACATGCATGATCTGTTTCATGTGCTCAGCGGCTATGGCCGTGATGCGCTGGGTGAATTGTGCTTGCTTGGCTTCAGCTATGCGCAAAACCATAATCGCGGTGTCTTGTTCATCGCCTATGCCGGTGCGCGCCAGTTGAAAAAAGATTCGGGCAGTGCAGCGCCCGTATTTGCCGCTGTCCGCGAAGGGCAGCGGCTTGGTGCAGCGGCTGCCAAGCTCGCCCATCAGGATGTCGAACAGCTGCTGGCTCTGCCGCTTGAAGAGGCGCGTGAGCAGCTGGGCATTGGCGAGCCTGTATTGTACCGGCAGTGCCTGGAAACCTTTAGGGCTGAAGGTCTGTCCACCCAGGATCCGGGCAATTTGCCTGCACAGACCCAGCAGGAATGTTGCCCGGCATAAAGTCAGATGCATCCCGGATCAGGATTTATTCTTCCATCCAGCCTTTGAAGAAGCTGTCATTGGCCTCGCGCAATGTGTCAGCAGAAATATCGAACAGAACCGTATCCTCATCATCTTTCCATGAGAAGCCGTTTCCGCCAGTAAACCCGATCCAGTCAGCACTGACACCGGCATTGTCGCATTCCGCTTTGAACGCTTCCCATTCTTCGCGTTCGGTAAAGGTGAACGTCGCGATATAGCGCGATTGGTCCTCCCCAAACATATCAAGCAGCGAATCGCCAAGCGTGTGAACTGTTGCGCCAATACCGCTCGCCATCACCATCTCTGCCAGTGCCACAGCAGCGCCGCCATCGGATATATCGTGCACTGCTGTGCAGCGCGCCTGTTCAATCAAGCCGCGCACAAATTCGCCAACGCGTCGCTCCATTGCCAGATCAACCGGCGGAGGCGCTCCATCTTCCAGCCCGCGAATTTCACGTAGCCATGTCGATTGGCCCAGATGTGATCCGATTGCGCCAATGGCGCCTTCTGCGCGCATTGCATCCAGATCCGGATTGCCCGATTTCGCGTTCCAGAGCGCATCCCCATTATCGGTGAAACCGCCCAGAACAACAATCGCATGGCCCTCATCCCTGAAAGCAATCGTGGCCATATCGTCCAGATCTTCAAGCACGCCCACACCGCCAATCGCCGGAGTTGGCAAAATCGCACTACCGCCGCCGGTCGCCTTGCTCTCATTATACAGGCTCACATTGCCGCTAACGATCGGCAAATCTAGCGCGCGGCATGCATCGCCCATCCCTTCCAGACAGCCGACCAGTTGCGCCATGATTTCGGGGCGCTGCGGATTGGCGAAATTGAGGCAATTGGTCACTGCCAACGGACGCGCGCCCACGGCGGACAGGTTACGATAGGCCTCTGCAATGGCGTGTTTGCCGCCCTCATAGGGGTCGGCATAGCAATAACGCGGGTTGCAATCGGTGGTCATGGCGAGGGCTTTATTGGTCCCATGTACGCGTATAACGGCCGCATCACCGCCAGATTTTTGCAACGTATCTGCGCCAACCTGGCTGTCATATTGCTCCCAAATCCATCTGCGCGAAGCCAGGGCCGGGGTGGCGAGCATGTGCAGCAGTTCCGCGCCGTGGTCAGCACTCGCAGGAATTTTGCTGACAGAGGGGATAGCTGCCCATGCACGGTATTCCTCTTTGGAAATGTAAGGCCGCTCATATTCGGGCGCGTCTGACGCCAGCGGCCCCAGCGGGATATCGCAGACAACTTCGCCGCCAAACTCCAGTACCATATGCTTAGTGTCGGTAACTTCACCGATAACGGCGAAATCCAGTTCCCATTTTTCGAAGATGTCTGCGGCCATCGCCTCTTTGCCGGGTTTGAGAACCATCAGCATTCGTTCTTGGCTCTCGCTCAGCATCATCTCGTAGGGCGTCATGCCCTCCTCGCGGCAGGGCACCCGGTCCATATCGAGCCGGATGCCGGTGTTGCCATTGGTCGCCATTTCAACGCTGGACGATGTCAGGCCCGCCGCGCCCATATCCTGAATAGCCACTATCGCATCGGTTGCCATCAGTTCGAGGCAGGCCTCGATCAACAGCTTTTCAACGAACGGGTCGCCCACCTGAACAGTGGGGCGTTTTTCTTCGATATCATCACCGAAATCGGCACTTGCCATTGTCGCGCCATGAATACCGTCGCGTCCGGTTTTTGATCCGACATAGACTATGGGATTACCGACACCGGTGGCGGCGCTGTAGAATATCTTGTCCGCATCAGCGACCCCCACGGTCATGGCGTTGACCAGAATATTTCCGTCATAGGCGGGGTGAAAGTTGGTTTCGCCGCCGACGGTCGGAACGCCAACGCAATTGCCGTATCCGCCAATGCCGGCGACCACACCCTTGACCAGATGCTTCATCTTGGGGTGATCGGGCGAGCCGAAGCGCAAGGCATTCATATTGGCAACCGGGCGCGCGCCCATTGTAAAGACATCGCGCAGAATACCGCCAACCCCAGTGGCCGCGCCCTGATAGGGCTCAATATAGGAGGGGTGGTTGTGGCTCTCCATCTTGAAAATGGCGGCCAATTTTCTGCCATCGGCCCCTGCGCCGATATCAATAACCCCCGCATTTTCACCCGGGCCGCAAATAACCCACGGCGCTTCTGTCGGCAGTTTCTTCAAGTGAAAGCGCGATGATTTGTAGGAGCAATGCTCTGACCACATTACCGAAAATATACCCAGCTCAACCAGGTTTGGTTCGCGTCCGAGTGCGGTTAGAACGCGCTCATATTCTTCGGGACTGAAGCCGTGTGCTTCCACGACTTGCGGTGTGATCAGATCAGGTGATTCAGCCATGCACGTCGTTTAGCGGCGCGGCCCGCCACCTGCTAGCCCCCGATCATCCTTGTGCCGCCTACTTGTCCCCACCCAAGATGCAATCCATGCCGCAAGACCGAAGCTGGCGAGGGCTGTCAGATATAGCGCCGGACCAGCTTCTGTCGGCGACGGGCCGAACCAATTGATCGATTGAATCAACAACAGAAACGCCAGCAATATCCAGGGCGGCATAACCGGGCCCTTGGTTCGCGATATATACCACAGGAACGCCGCAAGCGTTATCCCCAGTTCCAATATGATAGCGGCCGCCGGATAATTCCACAGACCAAAACCATACCGGTCCTCTCCGCCAGCCAGCGTAAGGTCAGGGCGGTGGACCAGCAGATCGACAAACCAATGCGACAGAACGACCGCGCCGCCGATCAGCGCGGTCACCAGCTCGCGGCGCATCAGCAGCAGAAGCACCACGAAAGCGAGCGCCTATCCGGCACAGCCCAGCAGACTATGCGTATAGGGCATATGATACAGATCCAGCGGGTTCATCGCCGTGATGCCGGGCTCAATTCGCATTCTTTCCAATCCCACTGTGGCGAACAGGAAGAATCCCCAATCCACCAGCTGGGCCGCGATGAACAAAGTCCCCAGCTTGGGCGAACGCTTGGACGCGGCAGCAGCGATGAAGGCTGGTGCCCAATGGCCGATAAACATTCAGGTCACCCCAGTTTCTGCACAAGGTAGGTTGCCGTTGTCGCTGCGATAGATGTCGCAAAGGCGCCCCATACAATGTCCGTGATGCTGATATATGTCGGCCATACTTTTAAGGTTGCCTGATTGGTCAGATCATAGGTTGCATAGCATAATCCGCCCAGCAAAGCACCGTTGAGCGCGGCCTGGCCCAACCCGCCTTCGAGACCGGGACGGACGGCAAACCACACCATCCCGGCGATGTAAATCAGATAGAATACCAGAGCAGGACCGCCGCGAAAACTGTCAGCCATGAGTTCGCCGATCGCTGGCCGGTAAAAATTGGGCCCGGCCCAACGCAGCCAGATGGCATCAAGAATTCCGAACGAGACTGCCGCGCCGGCATAGGCGATAAGCCACTGCATATAAGCTCCCCTGCTTTTTTGTTTCGGCGGTCCAGTGCGCTTGACCAATACCGCTGTGAGCGTCATTGCATGATCATTATGGCAGACGCAAACCCCAACGCCCAAACCAAGATAGCGGAAATGACGTTTGAGGATGCTCTGAGAGCCTTGGAGGAGGTGGTTCGGCGTCTGGAAAGCGGTGAAGTGCCGCTCGACGATTCGATCAATCTTTACGAACAGGGCGAGAAATTACGGCAACATTGTCAGTCTCGTCTTGATGCCGCGCAAGCGAGGATTGAAAAAATCGTACAGGCGCCTGATGGCCGCGCAGTCGGGTCGGCTCCGTTTGACGCGGAGGGTTAAAACCGACGTGGCTGCCGCAACTGACCATCGCCTGAAAGACGGTTTGCTGACGATCCAGTCGGAGATTGATGCGGCGTTTGATCTGTTGCTTCCGGTGCCGGGCGACACGCGCGCGCGGCTTGTGGAAGCCATGCGGTACGCCGCGATCGGCGGCGGCAAACGGATACGCCCCTTATTGCTCACCGCCACAGCCGATCTGTTCGGTGTTGACCGGCACGCCGCTGTGCAAGCCGGATGCGCAGTGGAAGCGATCCATGTCTATTCGCTGATTCACGACGATCTGCCATGCATGGATGATGATGACATGCGCCACGGCAAGGCGACCGTACACCGGCAGTTTGATGAAGCAACTGCCATACTGGCAGGCGATTCCCTCCACGCGCTGGCTTTTGAAATATTGTCTGACAGCAAAATCTACGGTGATCCTTTCATTCGCGCGGAACTGGTTTCCACTCTCGCCACGGCAAGCGGCATGAACGGTATGGCGGGCGGGCAAATGATGGATATGGCGGCGGATGATACGTCCTATGATTTGCCCGCAGTCACGCGATTGCAGCAATTGAAAACCGGTGCGTTACTGGCCGCTTCGGTTGAAATGGGTGCGGTTCTGGGTAAAGTTGCACCCGAAGGCCGCGCGGGTTTGCATGCCTACTCCCGTGATATAGGACTGGCCTTCCAGATCGCGGATGACTTGCTCGATCATGAAGGCGATGAAGCGAAAGCGGGCAAGGCTCTGCGCAAGGATGATGAGCAGGGCAAACAGACCTTTGTCACTCTGATGGGCGCAGATGGGGCGCGTGATCAGGCGCGCGCGCTGGTCAATCAGGCAATAGAGCGGTTGTCGCCCTATGGTGATGATGCAGCATTGTTGATCGATCTGGCCCGGTTTGTTGTGGAGAGGGACCGATGAGCGAACGTGTTGGTATCTATCCGGGCACATTTGACCCGGTTACACTTGGCCATGCGGATATTATCCGGCGCGGGGCGAAGCTCGTCGATCGTCTGATTATCGGGGTGACTACCAACCCTTCCAAAAACCCGATGTTCTCAACCGACGAACGCCTGACCGCTGTGAAGCGTGAAGTTGCTGATCTTGGACTGGGCAATGTGCAGATAGTCGGCTTCAATGCATTGCTGATGAAATTTGCCAGGGCCCAGGGGGCCAGCGTTATCATTCGCGGGCTGCGGGCTGTGGCGGATTTTGAATATGAATATCAGATGGCAGGCATGAACCAGCAGCTCGACGCAGATATCGAGACGGTGTTTTTAATGGCGGATGTCTCATTGCAGCCAATCGCGTCCAAGCTGGTCAAGGAAATCGCCCTGTTTGGCGGTGATGTGACGCCTTTTGTTAGTGAGAACGTGCGCAATGATATTGTACGGCGGGTCGAAATGATCGGCCGCCAAGGTGACTACTAATATGCTTCATTCATTGAAGTGACAGCACCATACCGTTAAACGGGGCATATCCAGAGACATTCTAGCTTTGACAGGAATATCATGTTCGCACGCCTGATCGCCCTTGGCGCTCTATTCACCACATTCGCGTCGCCTGCCGCGGTGGCGGCGCAAGACGCTGCTGCTGAACCCGCTGCACAGGCGCAGGAAGAACCACGCCGTTTTCTGCCGGTGAATTTCAACGTGCAGGAAGATCGTGAGAATATCCTTGTGCTGGATCTTTCGGACGGCAACCGGGTGCAAATTCGGTTGATGCCAAGCTGGGCACCTGCTCATGTGGAACGAATTAAAACGCTCGCCCGGGACGGATTTTATAATGGCGTTATATTTCACCGGGTTATTGAAGGCTTTATGGCACAAACCGGCGATCCTACCGGCACTGGCCGCGGCGGATCGGAGCTTCCCGATCTTAAGGAAGAGTTCAATCCGATGCCGCATTTGCGCGGGACATTGGCGATGGCACGCGGGGCCAATTCGGAAGATAGCGCCAACAGCCAGTTTTTTATCGTATTCTACCCGCGGTTCAGTCTGGACAAGAAATATACCAATTTTGGCCGGGTGATATCCGGCATGGCTGCTGTTGATGCCATCAATCGCGGCGAGCCGCCAGCGAATCCCACACGCATTGTCCAAGCCTCCATCGCAGCCGATGATATGCCAGCCCCAACACTGGTTCCGGCAAATGTTCCAGAGGCTCCGATTACTGCGGACGTGCTTAACGCGCCGCTCCGCTGATCGCGGCAAGCACGCCGATCACAGGATAGCAGCCGATGCGTGTTGATCTGTTCGATTTTGATCTGCCGCATGATCTGATTGCCCTGCGCCCGGTCAGTCCGCGCGATAGTGCCAGAATGCTGCTCGCATCGGGTGCAGAGGCATTGGCTGACCGGTGCGTTCTTGATTTGCCTGATCTGCTGAACCCCGGTGATATCCTGGTGTTTAACGACACCCGGGTTATCCCTGCGCAGCTGGAGGGGCGACGCGGTGAAGCCCGCATCGGTGCGACTTTGCACAAGCGGGTTGATCTGCGGCGCTGGCAGGCCTTTATCCGCAATGCCAAGAGACTAAAAATAGGCGACGAAATCGCTTTTGGCGGCGGTGTGAGCGCCGTTGCAGAGGCGCGTGGTGATGATGGCAGCTTCACCCTGTGCTTTGATGGGGATGAGCCGGTCGAAGTTCTGCTCGAACGGGCAGGGCGGATACCGTTACCCCCGTACATCGCTGGAAAACGTCCTGCGGATGAACAGGATAGACGGGACTATCAAACCGTTTTTGCGAAGGAGGACGGCGCCGTTGCCGCACCCACAGCGGCATTACATTTCACAGATCGCCTGATGGCGGCGCTGGATGCGAAGGGCATCATGCGCGAAACGCTGACGCTGCATGTCGGCGCGGGGACGTTTCTGCCGGTCAAGGCGGAGGATACGAACAATCATCATATGCATTCTGAATGGGGCCGGATTGATCCGTGCACTGCTGAGCGCATTAATGCCGCGCGTGCTGCTGGCGGGCGGGTCATATCAGTCGGGACCACCAGTCTACGCTTGCTGGAAAGCGCAGCGGATGAGAGCGGCACAGTGCAGCCGTTCGAGGGCGATACAGCCATTTTCATCACGCCTGGCTACCGCTTCAAAGCGGTCAACGGCCTGATGACCAATTTCCATCTGCCCAAATCGACCCTGATGATGCTGGTCAGTGCGCTTATGGGGGTGGACCGGATGAAAGCGGTCTACGCCCATGCGATTGCGCAAAAATACCGGTTTTACAGCTACGGCGATTCATCCCTGCTCATTCCTTAGCGCAGGAAACACTTGGCAGCCGCCATATTCTGCGCGAAGGCTGCCCCCATATGGAACCCATTCTACAGATCGCAGGTCTGACGAAGACTTACCCCGGCGGATTGACCGCACTGGATGATGTTCACCTCGATATACATAAAGGCGAGATATTTGCGCTGCTTGGGCCCAATGGTGCGGGTAAAACGACGCTGATTGGGGCGGTTTGTGGGCTGGTGCGGCCCAGCGGGGGTACGATCCGTGCATTTGGCGAGGATCTGTCGCGCAATTGGCGCGCTGCGCGAGCCAAAATTGGTCTTGTCCCGCAGGAACTTTCAACCGACATGTTCGAGGAGGTTGGCCGATCGGTCGCGTATTCGCGCGGTTTGTTCGGTTTGGCACCTGATCCTGCCCGGATGGAGGAGATCCTGCGATCGCTTAGCCTGTGGGACAAGCGTAAGGAACAAATCCGCGCATTGTCGGGCGGCATGAAGCGGCGGGTGCTGATTGCCAAGGCTCTTGCGCATGATCCGCAATTGCTGTTTTTGGATGAGCCAACCGCTGGCGTTGATGTCGAGCTGCGCCGCGATATGTGGAGGCTGATCGGCGCGATGCGGGAACGCGGCGTCACCATTATCCTGACGACCCATTATATTGAAGAAGCTGAAGAAATGGCCGACCGCGTTGGCGTGATCCGTCACGGCAAAATCCTGATGGTGGATGATAAGGCGGCGATGATGGCGCGCTTGGGCCGCACGGAAGCGGTGATTTCACTGCCCGTTTCGCTTGAAGACATACCCGTATCACTCGCCGGATACCCCGTCACGCTGTCCGGTAACGGAAAACAGCTGGTTTATCGCGGCGGGGATGGCAGCGGCAAGGGCAAGGCGGAAGTCGCCGCATTGACCAAGGCTCTCACGCTCGCGGGTATAGACTATGACGGGATTGATATACACGAATCCAGCCTGGAAGATATCTTCGTCGATCTGGTCGAACAGCGTAACGGAGGCACCGCATGATCGGCTTCAATATTCGCAGCATGTGGGCCATTTATACGCGCGAATTGATGCGGGCGATGCGCACGGCATTCCAATCGATCCTCGCGCCGGTTCTTACCACGTCGCTTTATTTCATCGTTTTTGGTGCAGCCATCGGGGAGCGAATGCCCGATCTTGGCGGCGTAGAATACGGCGCCTTCATTGTGCCGGGTCTATTGCTGCTGACATTGCTCAGCGAAAGCACATCCAATGCCAGTTTCGGCATTTATATGCCGCGCTTCACCGGTACAATTTACGAGCTATTGTCCGCGCCCGTGGGTGTTGCCGAAACGCTCGCCGGTTTCGTCGGGGCGGCGGCTACCAAATCGCTGATACTCGCCGCGATAATCCTCGCGACCGCCACTTTGTTTGTGGATTATTCCATTGCGCATCCGTTCCTGGCAATCGGCTATATTATGCTGGTCGCGGCGAGCTTCTCGCTATTTGGGTTTATTCTTGGCGTGTGGGCGGATAGCTTTGAAAAACTTGGCATCATCCCGCAGCTGTTTCTCTTGCCGCTGACATTTCTTGGCGGAACGTTTTACTCGATCGATATGCTACCCCAGCCGTGGGACACGATCGCGCTGTTTAATCCGATCGTGTATTTGGTAAGCGGGTTGCGCTGGACATTTTACGGCAGCTCGGACGTCAGTATCTGGGTGTCGTTCGCAATGACGACCGGGTTCCTGGTGCTGTGTGTGACCGTTATTGGCTATATTTTCAAAACTGGCTGGCGGCTAAGATCGTAACGGCAATGACGCATAGTGCTGCATCAAAATGCGCCATTGATGCGCATTTCATTCAGCTGCCGGAAAGCTGGCCGAGCGCATTGGCGCGATCGCGCCATAAGGCGTGTATTTTAGGACAATAATTGATGAAAAATTCCGTTCTATTGGCGAGTGCATTCGCTATCTGCATAACCGCCCCTTCAACCGCTTTTGCCCAGCAGGACGCAGCCAAAGCGCAGGTTATTATCGGCGGTTCTGCGGGCTATCACGATATTTCTGACGATGGCGCTGCCGCTGGCCTCGATAGCGGTGGTTTTATCTTCGGCGGAGTGGCCGGCGTCGATGTGCCGGTTGGTGAAAAGCTGTTTATCGGCGCCGAAGCCAATTATCACTTTGGCGAAGGTCTGATCGATAGCGAATACGGCATTGCCGCACGCGCAGGCTATCGCCTGGAAGGCGGCGCCAAGCTGTTTGTACGTGCTGGTTATCAGGAAGTCGATTTTGACCTTGGGGCGTTCGAAAATGCCGGGTTTGATGACACTGCTGGCGATTATCTTCTGGGCGCTGGTGCAGACTTGCCGCTGGGCGACGGGCCGCTGCAACTGCGCTTCAATGTCGATACGATCGCCTTTGATAGCGTTCGCGGGACCGCCGGGCTGGTACTGGCGTTTTAATTTGCGGTAAGCCGCACTTTACATATTTGGGCCGGATCCGCATGAACGATCCGGCCCATCATGGATGCAACAGGTCCCACACAATTTTGCCGGTCAAACCAAGCGACGCCGCAATCATCAGCGGGCGGATTAGTTTGGCACCGTGACGCATGGCAAAACGTGACCCGGCATATCCGCCCAGCATTGCGCCAACAGCCATTGTAATACCCAGCATCCAGACCATTTTTCCGCCAATGGCAAAAAGCAGCACTGCCGCCCAATTGCTGGTCGCATTGAGCAGCTTTGCATTACCTGTGGCCCGCGTCAGCCCATGTCCGCGCAAGCCCACCAGACTTGCGGTGAAAAACTGCCCCGTGCCAGGTCCGAAAAATCCATCATACAGCCCGATCGATCCAGCCACCGGCGCATACCCCTTGCGAGTGAGACGTTCCTGCGCGTCTTCATCATGCATTCGCGGAGACAGAATAACATAGGCGGCAAGGCCAATCAGGAAAACCGGCACGATATACCGCAAGATTCCCGCATCCACTTGCTGGACCAGAACCGCACCGAGCGCCGATGCGCCGAAAACCAATAGTACCAACGGCAAATTGCTACGGATATCGACAAAGCCGCCTTTCCAGTAATTCCAGCACGACACGCTGGTGCCAAATACCGATTGCAGTTTGTTGGTTCCGATGGCGAGATGTGGGGGAAGACCCGCTGCGAGCAGTGCTGGCATCATCACCAGCCCGCCGCCGCCCGCAATGGAATCAATAAAGCCGGTCAGGATCGCGACCCCGAACATTGTCAGCAGCAACCAAACCTCTGGCGTAAAACTCTCTATCATTATCCGATCACATGGTTCAACATTTGCCCGTCATGCCCCGTCCCGTTAAAGGCTGCAACCACATGACCGACACTGTCCAGCCCAGATTCTCATTTACCGTCAACGCCGCCGACGGAATGGCTCGCAGCGGTATCATCCAGATGCAGCGGGGGGACATCCGCACCCCAGCCTTTATGCCTGTGGGTACCGCCGCAACGGTTAAGGCGATGAAGCCCGAGACCGTTCGCAAAACCGGCGCGGATATTATCCTGTGCAATACGTATCATTTGATGCTCCGGCCCGGCGCGGAACGTATGGCGAAGCTGGGCGGGCTCCATCAATTCATGAATTGGGACCGGCCGATCCTGACAGATAGTGGCGGCTATCAGGTGATGAGCCTGTCGGAATTGCGCAAACTTACCGAGAAAGGCGTGGAGTTCCGCAGCCATCTGGACGGTTCCAAACACATGCTGACACCCGAACGGTCGATGGAAATCCAGCGATTACTCGGCTCCGATATCGTCATGGCATTTGATGAATGCCCGCGCGCCGACCAACCGCGTGATGTGATCGCCAGTTCAATGGAAATGTCGATGCGGTGGGCCAGACGAAGCCGTGCCGCCTTTGACTGTGGGACAGACCATGCCGCCCGCTCTGCGCTTTTCGGTATCCAGCAGGGGGCACTCGATGAAGAATTGCGCAAGCGCAGCGCCGAGGCGCTGATCGATATCGGATTTGACGGCTATGCGATTGGCGGCCTCGCTGTGGGCGAAGGGCAGGAGGCAATGTTCGCGACATTGGAATTTGCGCCCGGACAATTACCGGATGACCGGCCGCGATATCTGATGGGCGTGGGCAAACCTGACGATCTGGTCGGAGCGGTGGAGCGCGGCGTGGATATGTTTGATTGTGTGCTGCCAAGCCGGTCAGGACGCAATGGCCAGGCATTCACTTGGAACGGGCCAATCAATCTGCGCAATGCCCGCTTTGCCGAAGATACCGATCCGATAGATAACCGGTGCAGCTGCGAGTGTTGCTC
Source organism: Pontixanthobacter sp. (assembly GCF_049682855.1). NCBI lineage: Bacteria > Pseudomonadati > Pseudomonadota > Alphaproteobacteria > Sphingomonadales > Erythrobacteraceae > Pontixanthobacter > Pontixanthobacter sp. The sequence continues at coordinate 58,984 of NZ_JBAUIK010000017.1, forward strand.
GGCCTATAGCCGCGCCTATCTGCACCACCTGGTCAAATCACAAGAAATATTGGGCGCTATGCTGATGACCGAACATAATATCGCGTTTTACCAGCAACTGATGCAGGCCATGCGCGACGCAATCAGCGAAACCCGCTTTGCCGCCTTCGCCGCAGAATTTCACCGCAATTATATGAAAAAATAAACGCGCAGCATCGGCCAACGAAAAAGGGGCAGCCGATGCAGGCCGCCCCTTTTTATGACGTTGGTATAAACCCTAGCGCGAATAAAATTCGACCACCAGATTTGGTTCCATTGTAACCGGATACGGGACTTCGTCCAGCTTGGGCACTCGCGTATAGGTGACCTTGTCATTCCCATCCGGAGCAACATAATCGGGAATCTCCCGCTCTGGAAGGCTCTGCGCCTCGATGACTAGGGCCATTTCCTTCGCCTTGTCACTCAGGCTGATTTCATCGCCCACATTGATGCGGCGGCTGGCAATATTGCATTTGACACCGTTCACTTTAATGTGGCCGTGCGAAACGATCTGACGCGCTGCGAAGATCGTTGGCGCAAACTTGGCGCGGTACACGATCATATCAAGCCGGCGCTCAAGCAAACCGATCAGGTTCTGGCTTGTATCGCCCTTGATGCTGGATGCTTCTTTATAGGTGCTGCGGAACTGCTTCTCGGTCACGTCGCCATAATAGCCCTTGAGCTTCTGCTTGGCGCGGAGTTGCAGGCCATAATCGCTGACTTTGCTCTTGCGGCGCTGGCCGTGCTGGCCCGGTCCGTAAGAACGCTTGTTTACCGGGCTGTTTGGACGGCCCCAGATATTTTCGCCCATCCGGCGGTCAAGTTTATGCTTCGATGCCTTACGCTTCGACATAGTCGGTGCTCCATTTTGCTATCGCCGCGCCTCCAACTGCTGGAGTGCTAACGCTTTCACCCGGTATCGCTCCGTCAGACCAACCCGTCTAAAAACGGCATCTGGCGCGGCTGCCGCTTCACCGGGATGCGGAGCCAAAGTGCGAAGCGCGCGATTAGCAGGAATAATAGATACGTCAACCAAATCCGCCCTCGACAAAATACCTTCATCAAGCCAGAGCGCATGGGCGATGACTGATACTTCCAAAGCCCCCGAAAACTGCAACACAATGGCGGAGGTCCGTGCCGGTGTCGATGCGACCGATCTGGCGCTGATCAAACTGCTCGAAATTCGCTATGGCTATATGCGGGCTGCCGCGCGGATTAAGGAAACGCGCGGTGCGGTCCGGGATGAGGAGCGCAAGGCGTCGGTCATCGAGGCGGCGGCTGATGCAGCGCAGAATGCCGGCCTTCCGCATAGAGACATCGCGGAGATTTGGGACAGGCTGGTAGAAAGCTCGATCGCCTATGAGCTGATTGAGTGGGAGCGTATTCGGGGTTAGTCCCGGTCCGCTCTCGACAAAGCAGACAAGACACCGCGCAGCGTGCGGATTTCCAGGTGGTTCCAGCGCGGCTTGGTCAGCACATTACGCAATGTACGCCGAGTTGCCGCGCCGCGCGATGGCGGCAGGAAATAGCCCTTCGGTTCAAGCATTGCGCCCATATGATCGATCAATCCGTCAAGGTCTTTCTGGGGCGCGGGTGGGAGCCGGTTTTCGAGCGTCGGCTGCGACAATTGCTGCGTTTTTGACCACTCATAGGCGCACAGGATAACCGCCTGCGCCAAATTCAGCGAACCAAATCCGGGATTTATCGGCACTGTCAGAATTTTCCCTGCGATGGCAACGTCCTGGATATCCAGTCCCGAAGCCTCCCGCCCAAACAGAAACGCACTGCGCCCTGGGTGGGTCATGATTTCTCCTGCCGCTTCCTCCGGCGACACGACTGGTTTTTGATCGCCCCGCTTGCGCACGGTTGTTGCGTAAATATTGGTGCAGTCGGCCAATGCGTCGGCGGTCGTGGCAAATACCCGGGCCCTGTCCAGCACAATATCCGCACCTGCAGCCGAAGGGCCAGCACTGGGATTGGGCCACCCATCGCGCGGGGCAACCAGCCGCATTTCGGTCAGTCCGAAGTTCAGCATTGCACGCGCAGCCTTGCCGATATTCTCACCCAGTTGCGGGCGTACGAGCACGAATACTGGTGGTTCAGCTGTCACTGGAGCCTTGATCTCTATCGTCTGCGTCCTCCGACCCTGCAACCTCCTGAACCGAGCTGGCAAATTCCTCAAAATCGCGGGCTTCGCTGAAGTCGCGGTAGACGCTGGCGAAACGAATATACGCAACGCTGTCCAGCTGGCGCAAACCGTCCATCACTAGCTCCCCGAGCCGGGACGAGGGGACTTCGTTCTCACCTGCGGTTTCCACCTGACGCTGAATGCCTGAAATAAGCTGGTCGATACGTTCCTGCGATATATCGCGTTTGCGGCAGGCCAGCGACACGGATTGCTCGATCTTGCGCCGATCAAATGCTTCCCTGCGATCACCCGACTTGGAAATCGTGACCTCGCGCAGTTGCACCCGCTCAAATGTGGTGAAACGTGCGCCACAGCTGGAGCATTGTCGCCGCCGCCGGATGGATGCGTTATCCTCTGTCGGGCGGCTGTCCTTGACCTGACTGTCATCATGCGCGCAAAACGGGCACCGCATATGGTTTTATCGTCCCGGATATACAGGAAAGGCCGCGCAAAGCTGCGCAACTTTGCCGCGCACGGCGTCTTCCACCTCAGCATCACCGTCTGGCCCATTCTTAGATAGACCGTCAACGACTTGGGCAATAAGCACGCCGATCTGGCGAAATTCCGCCGGGCCAAACCCGCGTGTTGTTCCGGCCGGTGTGCCAAGACGAATACCGCTGGTCACAAACGGGCTGCGCGTATCGTAAGGAATGCCATTTTTGTTGCAGGTTAGCCATGCACGGTCGAGCGCCTTTTCAGCCGCCTTTCCGGTGACGTCCTTGGCTGTCAGATCGACCAGCATCGAATGGTTATCCGTGCCGCCCGAGACAATCCGCAGACCGTTTTCCTCAAGACTGGCAGCAAGTGCGCGTGCATTCTCGACTATGGCGGCAGCGTAGGTTTTGAACTCCGGACGCAGCGCCTCAAGGAAAGCTGTCGCTTTTGCAGCAACGACATGCATCAATGGTCCGCCCTGAAGGCCGGGGAATACCGCCATATTAAGCGGCTTGGTCAGCTCTTCATCGTTCCACAGAATAATTCCCGAACGCGGCCCGCGCAGACTTTTATGTGTGGTGCTGGTGACGATATCTGCATGCGGGAACGGGGAAGGGTGCGAACCCCCTGCCACCAGCCCGGAGATATGGCTCATATCGCACAGCAGATAAGCGCCGATTTCATCGGCGATTTCCCGGAAACGAGGGAAATCCCACGTCCGCGAATAGGCAGTACCGCCGCAGATAATCAGCTTCGGTCTGTGCTCGCGCGCAGTCGCGGCAACAGCATCCATATCGATCAGCTCTGCGCCCCTGGTTACGCCGTAACTGACAGGATTAAACCATTTACCCGACATGTTGACAGGTGAACCATGCGTCAGATGCCCACCCGAATTAAGATCGAGCCCCATAAATGTATCGCCAGGCTGGAGCAAAGCGAGAAAAACCGCCTGGTTCATCTGGCTACCGCTGTTGGGCTGCACATTGGCAAAGTTACAGCCGAACAGCTCCTTTGCACGGTCTATCGCCAGCGTTTCCACCACGTCGGCATAATCACAGCCGCCATAATAGCGTTTGCCCGGATATCCCTCTGCATATTTGTTGGTGAAAACCGATCCGGTTGCCTCGAGCACGGCCTTGCTGGCGATGTTTTCGCTCGCGATTAGCTCGATCTTGTCTTGCTGGCGGTTCAGCTCATCGCCGATGGCTGCGGCCACTTCCGGGTCAGCCTCCGCCAGACTGTCATGCCAGAAACGGTGCATGATGTCGGTAACAGTGTTTGGTGCTGTGCTCATGAGAAGTCTCGGTCGCCTGGAGGTTAAGGTATCGAAGGTTGGACTATTTCGGGTCGGATAATTTGTCGACACGCCGCTGATGACGGCCGCCAGCAAATTGGGTGTCTAGAAAGGATGTAACGCAGGCCTTGGCCATTTCGATCCCGGTTAGACGGGCGCCCATCGCCAGACAATTTGCATCATTATGTTCGCGCGCCAAGCCTGCCGATAGTGGCTCTGACACGAGTGCGCAGCGCAGGGCGGGGTTGCGGTTGACCGACATGGAGATGCCAATGCCCGACCCGCACAGGGCAATACCGCGTTCGGCTGAGCCATCCGCTACCACTGCGGCCAATTTATATCCATAATCTGGATAATCGACGCTCTCGCCCTCCGATGGCCCCAGATCGGCCACATCATGCCCGCTATCAATCAGCCAATCGCGCAATTCGGCTTTCAAATCTGTCGCGGCATGATCGGAAGCTATGGCAATGCGCATGTCAGGTCTCATTCAGTGAATCGCTGTCGCACTCTTAGGGGGTATAGGGACACCGCGCCACCGTGCCTATGCAATCATCCCCATCGTTGCTCGCCATTTGACTTGCGGTCAGCGCGCGCGCATCAAACCGGGCAAGGGGAGAATGTTCTATGGCGCGTTGGACCGCCGCACTGGCCGCCTTGCTCGGCGGTATAGTTCTGGCAATTTTGGGAACCACACCGCAACCGCCCAGATCGGACGGTAGCGATCCGGCCATATTCTCCGGCACGCGTCCGATGGCGCATGTCCGCGTCATTGCCGCCGAACCCCACCCGACAGGGTCTGCACAAAACGCCAGAGTTCGGGCCTATTTGATTGCCGAGATGCAGAAGTTGGGCATGGAAGTATCCACCACGACCGGCGCGGTTCCCAAGCGCAGCCTTGACCGGTTCGCCCATTGGAGCGGCACACGGCCCGATGCGCTTACTTTGACCAATGTGATCGGAATATTACCCGGTAGCGATCGCAGCCTGCCAGCGGTCGCCCTGATGGCGCATCACGACACTGTTTGGGAATCGCCCGGTGCGCCCGACGATACGGCGGGAATTGCGAGCGTTCTTGAGACGGTTCGTGCGATCAAAGCCGAGGGGCCGCTAACACGCGATGTAATCGCAATCATGACCGATGGGGAGGAGTTGGGCCTGCTCGGTGCGCGGCAGTTTTTTGGCGATGATGGGAAAGCCAACCCGATAAGTGACCGAATCGGTGCCATCATTAACCTGGAGGCGCGCGGCGGGGGCGGGCGGACCACCTTGTTTCAGACGTCAGCCCGGAATGGACAGGCTGTTGCGCTGTATTCCAGTGCGGTGGACCGCCCGGGCGGCTCGTCGCTGGCCACTTTCGTCTACGATGCGCTGCCCAACGACACCGATCTGACCCCGGCTTTGAAACGTGATTATGCCGCGTACAATCTCAGTTTTATCGGCCGTTCAGGATTGTATCATTCGCCCAAGGCGACGCCCGCCAATCTTGATCAGGGCGCGTTGCAGGATATGGGCGATCAAACGCTCGCCCTGACATGGGCTCTGGGCAACGCAGACGCGTTGCCGCAGCCGAGCCCGAACATCACATTCTTCGACATGTTCGGGATCATTCTGATCACATATGGTGCTGTTACCGGATGGGTTTTGTTCGCGGTCATGGCGGCGCTGCATATTTACTGTCTGCGTAGCAATAGCGGCGGGCTACCCGGGGCATTGCGCAGTCTTGGGGCTAGCGCAGCAGTGATACTGGGTGGCGGTCTGCTTCTATATGGGCTGAATGTAATATCTGGCGCAGCGAGCAGCGAAAGCGATTATTATGACCGGCTCGCCGCCATCCCGATGTTGACCGGCCAGGCATTGCTTATTTGTATCGCCGCCTTGGCCGCCACGGCGCCTCTTTGGGCGGGCCGAAGTGGCAGCATTGTCGGTGTGCTCATCGCGCTTGTTTTGCAAATATACGCGCCCGTCACATCCTATATAACCGTCTGGCCATTTTTGCTGAGCGGTATCGCAGGCGCATTGGACGCGCGGTTTAGTGGGCGCTGGGTAGAGGGCGTAAAAGCCGTATGCGGCGCATTATCATTAGGCTTCGTGCTGCAATATGGTTTTCAACTGATGCAGGGCGTGGGGCCCGACGTGCCGTGGGTAACGGCGGTTTTGGCCGCCTTGATGGTGCCAATGCTGGGGGCCATGATCCCGCCTGTCAGCCGTAAACCAGCCTTCACGCTAGCGGCCATCTGTCTGGCCGGTGCGAGCGCGATTGCATTATGGGTAAGGCTTGACCCGGTGGCGGATACCGTTGCCGCCTATGAATCGATGAAGGGATAGCGAGGAGAACCTTACGCGATGCGCCAAATGGGCAGCAGGTGTGAAGATGCGCCTAAGGCACTTCTTGAGCGGCGCAGTAAACAACCTGTTCCTCCATAAGAGGCGGCATGGAATCCCATACTACTTCCACTGACTCGTTCAGTGTGTTTAGCGCCTTCGTCTGTTATCCAATCGGCCATAGCAATATTGGCCTGTTCCACCATCTGGTCGCTTGCAGAGAAGAAAATTGCTTCTCTGGTATCAATTAGAAAGCTGGCACCCAATATTTCACGAGCCGGTAAAACCGTTCCAAAGCGCCTGTATCTGCCTCAACGGCAACCGAGCTATCGTCCTGTGCGATGGCTGCGCTGCCTCCCCAGCGGCAGTGCCGCAAACAGCAACGCTGACGCAGATAATGGGTTGGACATCACTGATCCAAGAAGCTCCGCATTTTGCGGCTGCGGCTTGGATGCTTCAGCTTACGCAGTGCTTTCGCCTCAATCTGACGGATACGTTCGCGCGTGACCGAAAATTGCTGGCCAACTTCCTCCAGAGTGTGGTCGGTGTTCATACCGATGCCGAACCGCATCCGCAGAACGCGTTCCTCACGCGGGGTGAGCGACGCCAGAACCCGGGTCACCGTCTCTTTCAAATTGGCCTGAATGGCGGCATCGACGGGAATAATAGCGTTTTTATCCTCGATGAAATCACCAAGGTGCGAATCTTCCTCATCACCAATCGGCGTTTCGAGACTGATCGGTTCCTTGGCGATTTTCATCACCTTGCGAACTTTCTCCAGCGGCATGGAAAGGCGCTCGGCCATTTCTTCCGGTGTCGGCTCACGGCCTTGCTCGTGCAGGAACTGGCGCGAGGTACGGACCAGCTTGTTGATCGTTTCGATCATGTGGACCGGAATACGGATGGTCCGCGCCTGATCGGCAATTGAGCGCGTAATCGCCTGACGAATCCACCAGGTTGCGTACGTACTGAATTTATAACCGCGGCGATATTCAAACTTGTCCACCGCTTTCATCAGGCCGATATTACCTTCTTGGATTAGATCAAGGAATTGCAGGCCGCGATTGGTGTATTTCTTGGCGATGGAAATCACGAGACGCAAATTCGCCTCGACCATTTCCTTTTTTGCGATACGTGCTTCGCGCTCGCCCTTTTGCACCATATTCACGATGCGGCGAAACTCTGGCAGGCTCATGCCGGTCTGGCTGGCAATGTCCGCGATTTCGGCCCGGATACGGTCGACGGCGTCGGCTTCCTTCTCCGCGAAGGCAGCCCATTTCTTGTCCTTCTTAACCCGGTCAGCAAGCCAATTATCGTCCAGCTCATTACCGATATAGGCATCGAGGAAATCAATCCGCTTGACCTTGTGACGCTCCGCAAGACGCAGCATCTGTCCGCCCAGAGCCGTCAGTCGGCGGTTGAACGCATAAAGGTTATCCACCAAGAATTCGATCTTGGTCGCATGGAATTGAACGCTTTCCACTTGCGCGGTCAGATCTTCGCGAAGGCTTTCATATTTCTTCTCTTTGGCCGCCGCAAATTCGCCGCCACCGCCCATAATATCGACACGCTCTGCCTGCAGCTTCTCGAACTTTTTGAACATGCTGGTGATGCGGGCGAACGTCTCGAGCGCCTCCGGCTTCAGAGTGGCTTCCATCTGGGCGAGGGACAGGGTGTTGTCTTCCTCCTCATCATCATCTTTTTTGGAAGACCCCTCTTCGCCGTCTTCATCTTCATCATCCGAATCATCATCGGAATCGTCGTCATCGTCGCGAATATCGACACCGGCGGTTTCTTCTGAAATCTCGCCATCATCGTCTTCGTTCTCTTCCTCCATCTTATCGACCGGAGGCTCTTTTGAAAGCATCGCATCAAGATCAAGAATCTCGCGCAGTTGCATTTCTTCTGCATTCAACGCCTCGGACCAGTGAATGATCGCGTGGAATGTAATCGGGCTCTCGCACAGGCCGATGATCATCGTGTCACGGCCCGCTTCGATCCGCTTGGCAATGGCGATCTCGCCTTCACGGCTGAGCAATTCCACTGCACCCATCTCACGCAGATACATGCGTACCGGATCATCGGTTCGCTCGCCAGCGGCCAGCTTCTTTGGTGCTGCTGCGGGTTTCTTGGCGTCTTTTGCGCCAACGGTGATTTCTTCGACTTCGGCTTCCTGCTCCTGCTCAGCCTCAGCCTCTTCGTCATTCTCGACGATATTGACGCCCATTTCGGATATCGCAGACATTACATCTTCGATCTGATCGGTGTTCATCTGATCCTGGGGCAGTGCCGCGTTTAGCTCGTCATAGGTCAGATAGCCCTTACGCTTGGCCTTGGTGAGAAGCTTTTTCACCGATGCCTCGTTAAGGTCGATCAGTGGTGCATCTTCTTTTTCATTCTTCGCCTTGGAAGCCATAAAACTGTATCAGTCCGTTTCTATGTCGCCATCATCCATTTGTATGGAGTGACAATCTCAATCACGTTTCGAGTCGCTCAGCGCGCGGCGCGGCCCGATCAATGCTCATTTGCCTGAATCGCCGTTCAAATTCCAGCTTTCGTTTAAGCAACCGTTGTTGCTTCGCGATAAGCGCCACTTGGAACGGTCTTAAACCGCTTTGTCGCCGCATACAGAGCAGCTGCAAAAGCAGGCCTTCAGACCCGTAGCGATACAGTCCCGGCCAAATCACTCATAGCAGCTTGCGGATCGATACCTTCACAAAGGAAGGAGAAACGGGTTTCATCCGGCGCTTGAGAACAGCCTTCGCATCCCAATATGGGGCGCATGGTGCCGGGATCAAGCATTTGGGCGGATGCGGCGGCCAATATCGCAAGTTTTATGCTATAAGGTGATTGAGTTCCGCCTCCAATTCTGTGGCCTGTGTAAGAAGTCTTTGCTGGAGCTGCCATGCACCATCAGACAAATCTCTGCCGCACATGGCATTTGCCTTCGCCAATTCCCTGCGGACGCGGGGGATGCCGGAATAGAGGTTCAGCGCCTTATGCAAAGAGTGCAGGGCAATTTGGCTGTCATCAGCGTCCCGTACAAATGGAAAATTGAGGTGATCCCAATCATCCAGCACGGGTAATACATGGCCGTTTCTTCGCAAAATGTCAGGCCATTCAATCAATGGAATGTCCGGCTCATCAAGAAGATTATCAATGATGAAAACAATCCTCTCGTCCACATGTGTATCTTCGATTTCCAGAATATTCTCCGCGTGCGGCCGTATCGCTGCGGGGTACCGCAGTAATCCCGCAACAATAGCGGCGCCTAGCCGGCGGTAGAGATACAATTCCCGGTTTTTTAAGGTTATAGCCACTTCGGGCTCGGCGCCGTCTGCAGATTGGCTGTTAAACCTGTCTGACTGGGCGTTACCGAAACGCCCATAGACGACATTCGGTTTGAACTTTGGCCGAGGGGGGAAAGCGAAGGCAGAAAAGCGTTCGAGCAATTCGCGGCGATATAGCGCCTTAATATCCTGATCCTGGATCGTATCAATGTGCGCAGTGAGGCGCGCCTTTAATCCGGCCTTGTCCTCCGGCGAACTGAGCGGCTGTGCGTCCCGTTCAAAAATCCACAGCGTTTCGAGCAAGCTGTCAGCCTCATCCAGCAGCGCATCCATTGCGGCGCGGCCTTGCTGTTGCAGCAGATCATCCGGATCGAGCCCTGCTGGCAAGCGAGCAATCCGCAGCGAATGGGCGGGCCGCAGCATGGGCAGAGCCCGCGAAATCGCCCGCATCGCCGCGCGCTGTCCAGCAGCGTCTCCGTCAAAACACAGGACCGGCGTGTCGACCAATCGCCATAACATCTCGATCTGGGTTTCAGTCAGGGCCGTTCCCATTGGCGCGACCGCATCGTCTATGCCGGCATTGGCAAGAGCAATCACATCCATATACCCCTCGACCACGACGACCCGGTTGGTTTGCCGCGATGCCGGGCTGGCGCGGTGAAGATTATAAAGATTGCGCCCCTTGTCGAATAAGGGCGTGTCGGGGGAATTGAGATATTTGGCCGCTTTGGCGTCTTTGTCCAAAATGCGCCCGCCAAAGGCGATAACCCGCCCGCGCGCATCCTGGATGGGCAGCATCAACCGCGCGCGAAAGCGGTCATATTGCGCGCCATCATCGGCCGAAATCCGCATGCCCGATTCCACCAGCATCGTGTCATCGAAACCAGACAAGGCGCGTTTCAGGGCACCCCGATCATCGGGCGCGAAGCCAAAACCGAACTCGCGCATTATCTCCGGTTTGAACCCGCGTTTTTTCAGATAGGTTAGTGCATCCGCGCCGTCGGCGGAGCGTAGATTGTCCTCGAACCAGCTTTGCGCTGCCTCCATGACGTCATTCAGGCCCGCCCGCTGCTCTGCCTTCTGCGCGGCGACCGGATCAGGCGCGGGAACGTCCATTCCCGCTTCCGCCGCCAGTTCCTTCACCGCATCCATAAATTGCATGCCGCGCTGATCTGTCATCCAGCGGATTGCATCACCATGCGCTCCGCAGCCGAAGCAGTGATAAAAACCCTTCTGGTCGCTGACCGTGAAGCTGGGGGATTTTTCATCATGGAACGGGCAGCAGGCCTTCCACTCATGTCCGGCCTTCTGGAGCTTGGTCGTGCGCATAATAACGCTCGAAAGCGTCACCCGAGCGCGCAGCTCGTCCAGCCATTGGGGACTCAAAGCCATAACCGGTTTGACTAGGTCAAAATGTCAAGTTTGCCCACAGTTTTTCTGGATTTTGGCCGAATGAAATAGCAGCCAGACAAGCACGCGACATCAGGTGAGCGCCGCTTTCACCAGGGCGCTCGCCTTGCTCATATCCAGCTGCGCACCGTGGCGCGATTTCAGTTCGGCCATGACTTTGCCCATGTCCTTTGGACCCTCCGCGCCCAGATCTGTTTTTACCGCCTCAATCGCAGCCATTGTGGCCGCTTCATCCATTTGCTGCGGCAGATATTCTTCGATCACTGCCAGCTCGGCCCTTTCCTTCTCGGCGAGTTCGGTGCGTCCGCCATCTTCGAACATGGTGATCGATTCGCGGCGCTGCTTGGCCATTTTTTGCAGGACCTCAATCACCATCGCTTCGTCATCTATGTCCTTTGATGACGTGCGCAATTCAATATCACGATCCTTTATCTTCGCGCCGATCAGCCGGAGCGTGGCCGTGCGGTCCTTGTCGCCTGCTTTCATGGATGTAACTGTAGCGGATTTGATGGTGTCGCGAAGCATGAATGAGTGTCCTGATTGTCGGTTTGCATGGGGTAAAGCAAGTTATGCACGCAAAGCTGGTGATGCATTCGTAATAACGCAATATTTGGCTCCTGCACAGCTTGACGGGGCGGAGGGTAGCCTATAGCCGCCATGTCTTAGCAACATCGCCGCAATTTTTGTTATCGGAGCGCCACTATGGCCCACGCCGCCACCACTCCTGCGCAGCCAAAAAAAGCGACCGGTGTCTGCGTTTTGGCGGATGGAACGGTGATCTGGGGCCGGGGTTTTGGCGCAGTGGGCGATGCGGTGGGGGAAATTTGCTTCAACACCAGCATGACCGGCTATCAGGAAGTTTTGACCGACCCATCCTACGCCGCGCAAATCGTCACCTTCACATTCCCCCATATCGGCAATGTCGGCGCGAATGTCGAGGATGCAGAAGGCAAGGTCGAAAGCGCAGTGGGCTGCATCGTGCGCGAAGCGGTTACGCCGCCCGCCAATTTCCGCAGCGAGCAAAGCTTTGAAGGGTGGATGGCGGCCAATGGCAAGATCGGCCTTTCGGGTATTGATACTCGCGCATTAACGCGCCGTATCCGCATGTCGGGCGCACCCAATGCGGTGATCGCTTACTCGCCAGAGGGGCAGTTTGATATTCCCGCCTTGCTCAAACGCGCGCAGGAATGGGCCGGGATTGAGGGTATGGACCTCGCCCAGCGGGTTTCGCGTGATGGTCAGGAAAACTGGGAGGGCGGCTATTGGACGCTCGGCGCTGGCTATGGCCGCGCGGCGCGTGATGCGACTCCGCACGTCGTCGCGATAGATTACGGCGCGAAGGACAATATCTTCCGCAATCTGGTAAGGGCGGGCGCAAGAGTGACCGTGGTCCCGGCGAAGACATCTTTCGATGACATCATGGCGCTGAAGCCTGACGGTGTGTTCCTGTCCAATGGACCGGGCGATCCGGCGGCGACTGGGGCCTATGCGGTGCCGGTGATCAAGCGCCTCTTAGAAATTGACGTGCCGCTGTTCGGGATATGTCTGGGCCACCAGATGCTCGCGATTGCAGCGGGCGCAAAGACCACCAAAATGCACCAAGGCCATCGCGGCGCAAACCATCCGGTCCAACGCGTGGGCGAGGGGTGGGGTGAGACTTCGGGGCTGGTAGAGATCACCAGCATGAACCACGGCTTTGCGGTCGATGGTGACACTCTGCCCGAAGGCGTCGAGCAAACGCATGTCAGCTTGTTTGATGGTTCGAATTGCGGGATTGCGGTGACGGGGAAGCGTGCGTTCGGGGTGCAATATCACCCAGAGGCATCGCCGGGCCCGCAGGACAGCTTCTATCTGTTTGAGAAGTTTGTTGGAGGCTTGGGGTGATAGTCGATCTCAAAGACTATCTAGTCGCTGCAATATTGCTGGATATAACTCAGAAAAGTCAATCTGGGTTTGCGAGGGTCTTCGATGTCGATGATTTTCGGGATGAATTCGAGCGGGTTTACAGTGTAAATGTACCTCTACCTTTGCTTTCTGCTTCTGTTTCCAAACTCGTCGAGATGGATGGTGGACGGGTTGTCTCTGACCCTTTTACCAGAGATTATATCTACCTCGACCCTAGAAAGTGTGAGGCACTTTTTATGGAGTCTGAAGACAAACCCGAAACGGTTGTCGGAAGAGCGTTTTTGATTGGATCGAAGTTTATTGAAGAAGCCCTCTTACAAATCATGGAACTAACTGAAGCGAACTTGCTTGCTGAGTTTTATGATTTTGAAGAGCCAGATAGATTCGTCGAGATTGACCATCAGAACGACCAAAAAGTCGAAGCTATCAACGATACTTTTGATGAATTACAGAAGCTGCTTGAGACAAATAACGAAAGCGCAATCGCCCTTGGCAACGACCTTGAACTAGCGAAACAAGAAATTACTGCTCTTCGAGTAAGGTGGAGCAGCACAAAAGTTCGGGCTTCAGCTTTTGTGAACCAAGCTCAGCAATCGCTGGTCTGGCTCGCGCGTGAGGCTGGTAAAACAGTGGTTAGTCAAACAGCCAAACAACTTTATGACCTCATAGTGGATTTCTTTTTCTAATGCCCAAACGTACTGACATTTCCTCCATCCTCGTCATAGGCGCTGGCCCGATCATTATCGGGCAGGCGTGCGAGTTTGATTATTCGGGCACGCAGGCGATTAAGGCGCTGAAGGAGGAGGGCTACCGCGTCATCCTCGTCAATTCCAACCCGGCCACGATCATGACCGATCCGGAATTTGCAGATGCGACCTATATTGAGCCGATCACGCCTGAGATTGTCGCCAAGATCATTGAGAAAGAGCGCCCCGATGCGGTGCTGCCGACGATGGGCGGGCAGACGGCGCTGAACTGCGCACTAAGCCTGGAAAAGATGGGCGTGCTGGAGAAATTCGGTGTGCAGATGATCGGCGCCGATGCTGAGGCGATTGACAAGGCCGAAGACCGCCAGAAATTCCGCGATGCGATGGACAAGATCGGGCTGGAAAGTGCACGCAGCGGGGTGGCGCATAATCTGGCCGAGGCGCAGGAAATTCTTGAACGGACGGGCCTGCCCAGCATTATCCGACCCAGCTTCACCCTGGGCGGAACCGGCGGCGGGATCGCCTATAATAAGGCGGAATTTGAAAAGATCGTGAAAGATGGTCTCGACGCATCGCCCACCACCGAAGTTCTGATTGAGGAATCGCTGCTCGGCTGGAAAGAATATGAGATGGAGGTTGTCCGCGACCGCAAGGACAATTGCATCATCATCTGCTCGATC
>NZ_JBAUIK010000018.1:0-197359 GCF_049682855.1 Pontixanthobacter sp.
GTTCTAGACTATGTAAAAAACTCAGCAGTTACGATGTTGAATAGTTTTTTACAGGAAGAAAAAATTGGAAAATACAGGTTTGATAACAGATCTTACCAATCAACTAGAAAAGGTATAGTAGATTTTACGTCTAACTGTGTTTGTTTATTTTATGCGTTTTTATGCCGAGATAGTATATCTATTTATGAAAATTATAATTCGGCCTTACGAAATATAGAAAAATTTTATAAAGCTCAGGATTTCATATTAGAAAGTTATAAAGGTGGCGTTTTTTCGTCGCGTCACATAACTAGGCCTGAGGCCACGCATCCTTTGGTTATCGCGAGTAGTGTTGCGTATTACTCAGCCTTCGACCGTTCAAAGACTGATGTTATAGTAGGTCTTCCGGCTGGCTCGACTGAGCTCGCATTCGCTCATAAATTGGGTCAAAATATCTTAGCTGGGAATAAGCCGGATGTGTTATTATTTCCTGTTTCTTTTCATTCAGCAAAAATTGAATTTGATGGACAGTTTAATCTTGAGAGCGCGCTCAGGCGGTGGGTTAGTCATCACCAACAGCAACTTACTTCAAAAAGTTTGCTAGTCGTAGATGACAACTCGTCAACCGGTAGAACCATTCAGGCGGCGGTAGATAGTTTAGCAATGGCTGGCCCGGAGTTATTGAAGGTCGGCATTGCTGAAGCGGATGTAGTTAGAAGCGATATTGACCGGGCAAATCCAGATCGTCCACTCATCGCTAGCGAAGTGTCTTATATAGCATCTGTTAATGTTCTGCCTATTTCTAGGTTTATACGACCAAAAACAGACTTAAAAGAGATCATTGAACTGAGGAAGATGGAGGAATGCACGAAACGCAGATACCTTGGTTCATCAAATTCCTTCGCCGAAAAAGTCATTGGCAATATATACGTTGATGTGATCCGCAATCCGACTGATAGAATTTTAGATGAACTTGAGCCAGATGGCATAATTAGACGGTTTCAGAAAACACCGCTTTCAAACTTTGCTGAAGTTGATGTTACGCTAAATCAAGAAAATTTCAAATCTGTAGAGCATGCCTATCAATCCATGAAGTTTTTTTCAACTATTTGGTCAAAAGTAACCGATCAAGACATTGAATTTATTAATAGAAAGCTTGAAGGTGGTAGCGATAGTATAACCAGAGAGAGTCTTCCCCATACATTTAGTCAACCGTCATTGTCGCCTGGGAACTCTAAGAGGGTGGCCAATCATCTTCGGAGGCTTGGTCATGTGAGAGTGGATTGGGATTTAGTTAAAGTACCGATCATGATTGATTTGCTGATTCAGAAATATGCTGATCCTAGTTTTTTTGACAAATTGCAGCAAACAAGTGGCAAGTATCTCATAGAAGGTAATACTTGGAATGACACTTTTTGGGGAGAGTGTAACGGAAGAGGGCGTAACTTCCTTGGCCGGGCATTAATGGAGCTTCGGAGTCACGATATCAGCACATTGAGAGGTGCAGCAGATGAGATAAGGGGGCGTTTGCTTTAACGGTTATGTTCCACACCCCTTGACCCAAACCCAACAACCCCCTAATGGCCCGCCAACCGAAACACGCATCTGACTCGTCAGCCGCTTGCTTCGGTCAAATAGAGCTGAACATTGCCGGTTTAGCCTCGGGAGCCTTTCGAGTGATCGAATGGGCTCTTTTCTATTGGGTTCCTGATGAAGCGGGGTCCCGGATCACGTCCGGGATGACGGTGAAAGGAATGCGGGGCGGCCGTCAAAGTAACCCGGAGCCGGACGGTTTCAGGTGGAGTGTTTTCAGCTCGCGCTACTAATGCCGCTACGCGGTGTTTTTTCTGGCGGGGTCCCGGATCAGGTCCGGGATGACGTAGTGAGCGCGGGTTTTCAAACGCATCATCTGATCCCAAAAGTTCCTTTGATCGTCACTCTCTCAAACGGTGGTGATCGAGAGCGGAACCTCGTCAGGAAAGGTTGCAGACCTTTCCGCCCGGATGAGGTGACCCAAAATGGCAATCCCGCCATTTTGGAAAATCAAGGTGAAGAGTACTTCATGCCGACAATTAACCAGTTGGTCCGCAAGGGCCGCGTTCCGCAGAAGGCCAAGTCCAAGGTTCCTGCGATGGAAGCAAACCCGCAGAAGCGCGGCGTTTGTACACGTGTTTATACGACGACACCGAAGAAGCCGAACTCCGCGCTTCGTAAGGTTGCCAAGGTTCGCCTGACCAACCAGCGTGAAGTCATCTCCTACATCCCCGGCGAAGGCCACAACCTGCAGGAACACAGTGTTGTGCTGATCCGCGGCGGCCGTGTGCGCGATCTTCCCGGTGTGCGTTACCACGTCCTGCGCGGCGTTTTGGATACGCAAGGGGTCAAGGACCGCAAGCAGAGCCGTTCCAAATACGGCGCCAAGCGTCCGAAATAATTAGGCTTCCCCGTCATCCCGGACTTGATCCGGGATCCCGCTCACTTACTGTAGCGCAAGCCAGAGGTAAGCGGGGCCCCGGATCACGTCCGGGGAGACGAATAGAATTTTGGAGACAAACATATGTCACGTCGTCGTCGTCCCGAAAAGCGGGTCATCCTGCCCGATCCCAAATTCAAGGATCTGGTCCTGTCGAAATTCATGAACAACCTCATGCTCGACGGTAAGAAATCCACAGCAGAACGTATCGTTTACGGTGCGCTCGACACGGTTCAGGAGAAGGCCAAGTCCGATCCGATCCAGATGTTCCATGATGCGCTGAACAATATCAAGCCGCAGGTCGAAGTGCGCAGCCGCCGGGTTGGCGGTGCCACCTATCAGGTGCCGGTTGAAGTTCGCCCCGAGCGTGCCCAGGCGCTGGCAATCCGCTGGCTGATCGGTGCTGCGCGCGGCCGCCCGGAAACCACTATGGCAGCGCGTCTGTCGGGTGAATTGATGGATGCGTCCAACAATCGCGGAAATGCGGTGAAAAAGCGTGAAGATACGCACCGGATGGCCGATGCCAACCGTGCCTTCTCGCATTATCGCTGGTAAATTGGCGCAGCGCATTGGCGGGTTGGGGTGTGCAGGGCGTAAGCCGGGCATGTCTTTAATCGGTCACATTTGCAACTATATCGGGCGGCAGGCGTTAATCGCGCATCCGTCCAGCAAACCGAGGAATTGAACATGGCACGCAGCCATCCCTTAGACAGGTACCGCAATATCGGTATTATGGCGCATATCGACGCCGGTAAGACCACGACTACAGAGCGGATCCTTTATTATACCGGTAAATCCTACAAAATCGGCGAAGTGCATGATGGCGCGGCGACGATGGACTGGATGGAGCAGGAGCAGGAACGCGGGATCACCATCACCTCTGCGGCGACCACCTGTTTCTGGAATGCCGATGATCGGAACGGTCCAGAACACCGGATCAACATCATCGATACGCCGGGCCATGTTGACTTCACGATTGAAGTGGAACGCTCCTTGCGCGTGCTCGACGGCGCGGTTGCCTGTTTTGACGGCGTCGCGGGCGTAGAGCCGCAATCCGAAACCGTATGGCGTCAAGCGGACAAATATAAAGTCCCGCGGATGTGCTTTATTAATAAATTGGACCGCACCGGCGCCGATTTTAAATACTGTGTCCAATCGATTATTGATCGTCTGGGTTCGGTACCGGCCGTTTTGTATTTGCCGATCGGGATTGAATCCAGCCTGGTCGGTCTGGTCGACCTGGTCAATCAGCGTTCGATCACGTGGAAGAACGAAGATCTGGGCGCGGAATATGAATATGGTGAGATCCCGGCTGACATGGCCGATGAAGCGGCCGAGTACCGCGAAAAGTTGATCGAGCTGGCGGTTGAGCAAGATGATGACGTGATGGAGCAGTATCTTGAAGGTAACGAGCCTGACGCGGCAACGCTGAAGTCTTTGATCCGCAAGGGTACGCTGAATCAGAGCTTTGTGCCGGTCCTGTGCGGCTCTGCGTTCAAGAACAAGGGCGTTCAGCCCCTGCTCGACGCGGTTGTCGATTACATGCCGAGCCCGCTCGACGTTCCTGCGATCAAGGGCGTTCTGCCCGACAGCGAGCAAGAGGATTCACGCAAATCCAGCGATGAAGAGCCTTTCTCCGCATTGGCTTTCAAGGTCATGAACGATCCGTTCGTGGGCTCGCTGACTTTCACGCGTATTTACTCCGGCAAGCTGGAGAAGGGCGCCGTTCTGAACTCGGTGAAGGACAAGAAAGAGAAGATCGGCCGTATTCTCGAAATGCACTCCAATGACCGCAAGGATATTGAAGAGGCATTCGCAGGTGATATTGTCGCGCTTGCCGGTATGAAGGCCACTACCACTGGCGATACGCTGTGTGATCCGGCCAAGCCGATCATTCTTGAGCGGATGGAGTTTCCCGATCCGGTGATCGAGCTTTCGGTCGAGCCGAAAACGAAGGCCGACCAGGAAAAGATGGGCGTTGCGCTCAACCGTCTGGCCGCCGAAGATCCATCCTTCCGTGTGTCGACCGACCACGAATCGGGCCAGACGATTATCAAGGGCATGGGCGAGCTCCATCTTGATATTCTGGTCGACCGGATGAAGCGCGAATTTAAAGTTGAGGCCAATGTCGGCGCGCCGCAAGTGGCGTATCGCGAATCGCTGGGACGTGAAATCGAGGTTGATTACACGCACAAGAAACAGTCTGGTGGTACCGGCCAATTCGCCCGTGCGAAAGCGACCTTTACCCCTGGTGAGCGCGGTCAGGGCATCGTGTTCGAAGACAGCATCAAAGGCGGTAATATTCCGAAGGAATATATTCCTTCGCTTGAGAAGGGTATTCGCGAGCAGGCTGAAAGCGGCTACCTCATCGGCTTCCCGATTATCGATTTCACCATCCACGTGACCGATGGCGCGTATCACGACGTCGATAGTTCGACCGTCGCGTTCGAAATCTGTGGGCGCGGTGCCATGCGTGAAGCTGGCGAGCGCGGCGGTATCAAGCTGCTCGAGCCGGTGATGAAAGTTGAAGTCATCACGCCTGAGGAATATCTTGGTGACGTGATCGGCGATCTCAATTCCCGCCGGGGCCAAATTCAGGGCACCGATACCCGGGGCAACGCGCAAGCTGTCGAAGCATTTGTGCCGCTGGCAAACATGTTCGGTTACGTGAATGAGCTGCGTTCGTTCAGCCAGGGCCGGGCAAATTACTCGATGCAATTCTCTCATTATGAGGAAGTTCCGGCGAGTGTTGCTCTCGAAGTGAAAGAGAAACTTGCCTAAGCGCGAGCGAACGTCTAGTGGCGGCGCCTGATTCAACGGGTGCCGCACATATCCCGTATTTGTTTTAAGTTAGACCACAAAGGTTATTGAAAATGGCGAAGGAAAAATTCGAGCGGAACAAGCCGCACTGCAACATCGGCACCATCGGTCACGTTGACCACGGTAAAACGACGTTGACTGCGGCGATCACGAAAGTGATGGCGGAAGTGCACGGCGGTGCAGCTGTTGATTTCGCGAACATCGACAAGGCACCTGAAGAGCGCGAGCGTGGTATCACGATTTCGACCGCTCACGTTGAATATGAGACTGCAGCTCGTCACTACGCGCATGTCGACTGCCCAGGTCACGCTGACTATGTGAAAAACATGATCACTGGTGCTGCCCAGATGGACGGCGCTATTCTGGTGGTGAACGCCGCTGACGGCCCAATGCCGCAAACCCGCGAGCACATTCTGCTTGCGCGTCAGGTTGGTGTTCCGGCTCTGGTTGTTTACATGAACAAGGTTGACCAGGTTGACGACGAGGAAATCCTCGAACTGGTTGAAATGGAAATTCGCGAGCTTCTGTCGGCTTATGATTTTGACGGCGATAATATTGCGATCGTCAAGGGGTCGGCCCTGGCTGCGCTTGAAGGCCGTGACGACAATATCGGCAAGGAATCAATCGTTGCATTGATGGAAGCCGTTGATGAACACATCCCCCAGCCAGACCGTCCGGTTGATAAAGACTTCCTGATGCCGATCGAAGACGTGTTCTCGATCTCTGGACGCGGCACTGTCGTGACCGGCCGTATTGAAACGGGCGTTGTGAATGTGGGCGACGAAGTTGAAATCGTCGGCATCAAGGACACTGGCAAGACAACGGTGACCGGTGTTGAAATGTTCCGCAAGCTGCTTGATCGCGGTGAAGCGGGCGACAATGTCGGCGCGCTGGTTCGCGGTATTGGCCGTGAAGATGTTGAGCGCGGTCAGGTTCTGGCAAAGCCGGGTTCCGTGAAGCCGCACACGGAATTTTCGGCCGAGGTTTATGTCCTTTCCAAGGACGAGGGCGGCCGTCATACGCCTTTCTTTGCAAACTATCGTCCGCAGTTCTACTTCCGTACAACTGACGTAACCGGCGAAGTGATCCTTCCTGAAGGTACAGAGATGGTGATGCCAGGCGATAACGTTACGATCGACGTTAAGCTGATCGCACCTATCGCTATGGATCCGGGCCTTCGCTTTGCGATCCGCGAAGGCGGCCGCACTGTTGGCTCCGGCGTTGTTGGCTCGATTAAGGCGTAAGACGTAACAAACTAAAAAGACGCCCGGCGGCCTGACGGCTTGCCGGGCGTTTTGTTTTCTGATGGGGCCGGCAAAAGTAAGCGCAATTGACGTTACAGGGGTTGCAAGGTTGCGGCGTTCCCCATATAGGACCGCTCAACGAACGAGATTCGTCTCAATATTCGGAAAAGTTTTGATCAGTTGCCATGCTCTCCTTCGGAGACGGGAGAGGGCAGGTCGCTGATTTTTGTTGTTTGCTCTTTCTCATTGGTAGTTGGACATGGAAGCCCAGAATATCCGCATTCGCCTCAAGGCGTTTGATCACCGCGTACTTGACCAGGCGACTGGCGAAATCGCAGAGACTGCTCGCCGCACCGGCGCGCTCATTCGTGGCCCCATTCCGATGCCGACGAGAATTGAGAAGTTTACCGTGAACCGCGGCCCGCACATCGATAAGAAGTCGCGCGAGCAGTTCGAGGTACGCACTTACAAGCGGTTGCTCGATATCGTGCAGCCTAACGCGCAAACTGTGGACGCGCTGATGAAGCTCGATCTTGCTGCTGGCGTTAACGTGGAAATTAAGCTCGCTTAATTTTCTCGGCTTTAGTTAATTCTAAAGCGAAGACTCAGGAATACCGCCGGATAAATATCCGGGTCTGCGTTCCCCGTCTCGCAATCCCAAGCAATTGGGGGCGCACTCAGCCCGGACGGGGCTACGCATCACAAAACGGGCTGGTCGGGTCTCACCAAAGTATTACTTTGATGGGTACCCGTCACGCACCTGGGGATGGGCCTTAGGTGCCTCTGTGTTAGGAGTTTTGACGATGCGCACTGGCGTGATCGCAAAGAAGGTTGGGATGACCCGCCTGTTTCAGGAAGACGGACGGCACGTTCCCGTGACCGTTCTGGCGCTTGAAGATTGCCAAGTCGTTTCGCACCGCACCGCTGGCCGGGATGGATATTCCGCGCTTCAAGTGGGGTCGGGTGTTGCCAAACAGAAAAACGTTGCCAAGCCTCAGCGTGAGCACTTCGCGAAAGCTGAAGTTCCGTTGAAGCAAAAGGTTGCCGAGTTTCGTCTTGATAATGACGAAGGCTTGCTTCCTGTTGGTGCAACCATTTCTGCAGACCACTTCATTGCGGGCCAGAAGGTGGATATCACCGGCCATACGCAAGGTAAGGGTTTTGCCGGTGCGATGAAGCGTTGGGGTTTCGGTGGTCTTCGGGCGACGCACGGTGTTTCGCTGTCCCACCGTTCGCACGGTTCGACCGGTAACCGTCAGGATCCGGGCCGGGTGTTCAAGGGCAAGAAGATGGCCGGTCACATGGGTGATCGCCAGCGGACCCAGCAAAATCTCGAAATCGTACGCACGGATGCGACGCGCGGCCTCCTGTTCGTCAAGGGTTCCGTCCCTGGCCACAAGAACGCATGGCTTGTTGTGCGCGATGCCGTGAAGCTTGCTCTTCCCGAAGGCGTACCTTTCCCGGGCGCTGTGATTGAGAAGAATGCTCCAAAGCCCGAGGCTCAGTCAGCAGCTGGGGAAGAGGCGCCGGCAGTAGACACCAACGAAGCTGGGGCTGCTGAAGCCGTCAGCGAAACCGGTAAGGAGGGCTGAACCGTGAAGGTGAAGGTCCAGAAAATTGACGGCGGCAAAGTGTCCGGTGCGTCTGGCGATCTCGAGCTTAATGACGATGTATTCGGGATCGAGCCGCGCGCTGACATCCTGCACCGCGTCGTTACGTGGCAGCTTGAAAACCGCCGCGGCACCGCGCGTCCCACGCGTGAGCGTTCCGACGTTGCGCGTACGGGTGCCAAGCATGGCAAGCAAAAGGGTGGCGGTGTTGCCCGTCACGGTGCCCGCAGCGCCCCGATCTTTATCGGCGGCGGTAAGGCGCACGGCGCGCGCAAGCGTGATTTTAGCCAGTCGCTCAACAAGAAATTGCGCGCATTAGGTCTGAAAATGGCTCTGTCCAGCAGGGCCAAGGATGGTCTGGTCGTGGTCGATAACCTGGAATTGAAAGACGCCAAGACGAAATCCCTGATGGGGCATCTCGGCAAGGCGGGTCTGACAGGCAAGGTGCTGGTTATTGACGGTGACGCTGTGAATGATGGCTTTCGCAATGCCGCGGCCAACCTGCCGGGTGTCAATGTGATGCCGGCTGCTGGCGCCAATGTTTATGACATCCTGAAACACGACACCCTGATCCTGACCAAGGATGCTGTCGAAAAGCTGGAGGCGCGTTTCGCCCTCGCGGGAGGCGGTAAATAATGGCTAAAAAGCAAGAAATCGATGCCCGTCATTACGATGTGGTGCTCTCACCTCATATCACCGAGAAATCGACACTGCTTTCAGAAAATGACGCAGTGGTCTTCAAAGTGGCGAATGCGGCAACCAAGCCGCAGATCAAAGAGGCTGTAGAGGCATTGTTCGACACGAAAGTGAAGAGCGTGAACACCATCGTCCAAAAGGGCAAAACCAAACGCTGGAAGGGTCGCCCTTACAAGCGTTCGGATTTCAAAAAAGCGATCGTTACATTGGTCGAGGGTCAACCCCCGATCGATGTTACCGGCGGAATCTGAGGGCAGGATAGATGGCACTCAAGAATTACAAACCAACAAGCCCCGCGCGCCGCGGCCTTATCCTTGTTGACAAGTCCGGCCTGTATAAGGGCAAGCCGGTCAAGTCGCTCACAGAAGGTAAGCGCAAAACTGGTGGCCGGAACAATAAAGGCCATGTCACTTCACGTGGCATTGGCGGCGGACATAAGCAGAAATATCGCTTTATCGACTTTAAGCGCCGCAAGTGGGATGCGCCTGCAACTGTCGAACGGATCGAATATGATCCTAACCGGACGGCGTTTATCGCGCTTCTGAAATATGAAGATGGCGAGCAGGTCTATATCATCTGCCC
The DNA here is from genome assembly GCF_049682855.1 of Pontixanthobacter sp. Taxonomy (NCBI): domain Bacteria; kingdom Pseudomonadati; phylum Pseudomonadota; class Alphaproteobacteria; order Sphingomonadales; family Erythrobacteraceae; genus Pontixanthobacter; species Pontixanthobacter sp. The sequence continues at coordinate 9,405 of NZ_JBAUIK010000018.1, forward strand.
GCAGCGGCTGGCAGTGGGTGACACGGTTGTCGCTGGCCAGAAAACTGACACGAAGCCTGGCAACGCCATGCTTCTGGGTCAGATGCCGGTTGGTACCATCTGCCACAATGTGGAAATGAAGCCTGGCAAGGGCGGCCAGATCGCACGGTCTGCTGGTACCTATGTCCAGCTGGTCGGGCGTGATCGGGGCATGGTTATCGTGCGCCTTAACTCTGGCGAGCAACGCTACCTTCGTGGCGATTGCATGGGCACGGTTGGTGCGGTGTCAAACCCCGACAACCAGAACCAGAATCTGGGCAAGGCCGGGCGCCGCCGCTGGATGGGTGTTAAGCCTTTGACACGCGGTGTGGCGAAAAACCCTGTCGACCACCCGCACGGTGGTGGTGAGGGCCGGACTTCGGGTGGCCGTCATCCGGTTACACCTTGGGGTAAGCCAACCAAGGGTGCGCGCACCCGCAAGAACAAGCAGACGGATAAAATGATCATCCGTTCGCGTCACGCCAAGAAGAAGAGGTAACGCAAGATGGCTCGCTCCGTCTGGAAAGGTCCGTTCGTTGACCTCCACCTGCTGAAAAAGGCAGAAGCTGCGCAAGAAAACAGCGCGAACAAGCCGATCAAGACCTGGTCGCGCCGTTCCACTGTCTTGCCGCAATTCGTCGGCCTGACGTTCAACGTCTATAATGGTCATAAGTTTATTCCCGTGTCCGTGAATGAGGACATGGTCGGCCATAAGCTCGGCGAATTTGCACCAACCCGCACATTCCCCGGTCACGCTTCCGACAAGAAGGGTAAACGCTGATGGGCAAGGCAAAAACTCCCCGCCGCGTTGGTGATAATGAGGCATTGGCTGTGGGCACCACCATCCGTGGTTCGGCGCAGAAGCTGAACCTGGTTGCGGCGCTCATTCGCGGCAAGAAGGTTGAGGATGCTCTCAACATCCTGGCATTCTCGCGCAAGCAAATGGCCAAGGACACGACCAAAGTCCTGGCATCTGCCATTGCCAATGCGGAAAACAACCATAATCTCGATGTCGACGCGCTGATCGTTGCGGAAGCCAGTGTGGGTAAAGCCATCACGATGAAGCGTTTCCACACCCGTGGCCGCGGTAAGAGCACACGCATTCTGAAGCCATTTAGCCGGCTGCGGATCGTAGTGCGCGAGCACGAAGAAGAGGAGGCGTAAGTCATGGGTCAGAAAAGTAATCCAATCGGCCTGCGTCTGCAGATTAACCGCACCTGGGACAGCCGCTGGTACGCTGAAGGGCGTAATTACGCACAGCTGCTCAAGGAAGACATTCAAATCCGCAAATTTATCATGGATACCGTGCCTCAGGCTGCGATTTCCAAGGTTGTTATTGAGCGTCCGGCGAAATTGTGCCGTGTGTCGATTTACGCAGCTCGCCCCGGTGTTATCATCGGTAAAAAGGGCGCAGATATCGAAAAGCTGCGGAGCCAGCTGGCCAAGATGACCGAAAGCGAGGTCAAGCTGAACATCGTGGAAATTCGGAAGCCCGAAGTGGACGCGAAGCTTGTTGCGCAAGGTATTGCCGATCAGCTGATCCGCCGTATCGCATTCCGCCGCGCTATGAAGCGCGCGATGCAGTCTGCCATGCGTCTGGGCGCAGAAGGTATCAAGATTGTTTGCGGCGGCCGTCTGGGCGGTGCCGAGATCGCCCGCGTTGAACAATATCGCGAAGGCCGTGTGCCGTTACACACGCTGCGCGCAAACATCGATTACGCCGAAGCCGAAGCACTGACGGCTTATGGTATTATCGGTATCAAGGTTTGGGTCTTCAAAGGCGAAATCCTGGGCCAGGATCCAACTGCACAAGACAGGCTGATGATGGAAGCGCAAACTTCCGGCGTCCGTCCTGCCCGCTGATAGAATTCGAGAGTAAGCACCATGCTGCAACCGAAAAAACATAAATTCCGCAAAGCCTTTAAGGGCCGGATCAAGGGCGATGCCAAAGGCGGCACGGCTTTGAATTTCGGGTCCTACGGCCTCAAGGCTCTGGAGCCGGAGCGTATTACCGCGCGCCAGATCGAAGCGGCCCGCCGTGCAATCACGCGTCACATGCGCCGGCAGGGCCGTCTGTGGATTCGGGTGTTCCCCGATTTGCCGGTTTCCAAGAAACCCGCCGAAGTCCGTCAGGGTAAAGGTAAGGGTTCGGTCGAATATTGGGCAGCACGGGTCAAGCCGGGCCGCATTCTGTTCGAACTTGACGGTGTGTCAGGCCCGTTGGCTGCTGCCGCTTTTGAGCGCGCCGCCATGAAGCTGCCCATCAAAACCAAAGTCGTTGCCCGTCTGGGTGACACATCGCATTTGGAGGGTTGATCATGAGCAAGATTGAAGATCTCCGCACCAAAACCGACGATCAGCTTAATTCTGATCTGACGGATTTGAAGAAAGAACAGTTTAACCTGCGCTTTCAGGCTGCGACCAACCAGCTTGAGCGTCCGGCACGGATCAAAGAGGTCCGCCGCGCGATTGCCCAGATCAAAACGCTGCAGAGCGAACGTTCTGCAGCCGCCCAATCGGCCAAAGTCGGGGCGTAAGGAGCACATTATGCCGAAACGTATTCTGGTCGGGACCGTAACGTCCGACAAAATGAACAAGTCAGTGACCGTGAAGGTCGAGCGTAAGGTGAAGCATCCGCTCTACGGAAAGATCATTCGCCGTTCGAAGAAATATCACGCGCATGACGAGGATAATGCTTTCAAGATGGGTGACACCGTTCGGATTGAGGAAACCAAGCCAATCTCCAAGACCAAAACTTGGCGGGTGATTGACACGGTTCACGCAAGCAAGGGGCAGGCTGTAGAGGCCGATCTGGAAGTTGAAGCTGCTGCTGGCAGCATTACGTAACGAATTAAGTCCCCCGCTGGTGCGGGGACAGAGTTTTGGAACTGCAAGACGGGTTCTTGCAAGCCGGATAAGAAGGAACTGAATCCATGATTCAGATGCAGTCAAATCTAGACGTGGCAGACAATAGCGGTGCCAAGCGCGTCCAGTGCATTAAAGTGCTGGGCGGATCGAAGCGCCGTACTGCCAGCGTTGGCGACGTGATCGTCGTTTCGATCAAAGAGGCGCAGCCGCGCGCCAAAGTCAAAAAGGGTGATGTTCACCGTGCTGTTATCGTCCGCACCCGCAAGGATGTGCGCCGTGCAGATGGCAGTGTGATCCGTTTTGACGGGAATGCTGCGGTGCTGGTGAATAAAAGCGAAGAGCCAATTGGCACCCGTATCTTTGGCCCTGTGGTCCGCGAATTGCGCGGGCGCGGTTTCATGAAGATCATCTCGCTCGCCCCGGAGGTGCTATAATGGCTGCCGCAAAAATTAAAAAAGGCGATAGCGTCGTCGTGCTTTCAGGCAAGGATAAGGGCCGTACCGGCACTGTCCAGAAGGTCATGCCAAAAGATGGCAAGGTCATTGTCGAAGGGATGAACATCGCTGCCCGTCACCGCAAGCCAAGTCAGGAAAACCCGCAAGGCGGCATCGATCGTTTCGAAGCACCCATGCATCTTTGCAAAGTGGCTGTGGCTGATCCCAAGGATGGCAAACCGACCCGGGTCCGCTTCGAAGACAAGGACGGCAAGAAGGTGCGCGTTGCGGTAAAGTCCGGAGAGATGATCGATGGTTAAGGACACGGCGATGGCCGATTACACACCCCGCATGAAAAAACGTTTTGACGATCAAATTGTCAAGGCGATGACTGAGAAGTTTGGCTATACAAACCGCCTTCAAGTCCCTCAGCTGGAAAAAATCACGCTCAATATGGGTGTTGGTGAAGCCAGTCAGGACAAGAAGAAAGTAACGACCGCTGCTGAAGAAATGGCGCTGATCGCCGGGCAGAAACCGGTTATTACGAAAGCCAAGAAATCCATTGCGCAGTTCAAGCTGCGCGAGGGCATGCCAATCGGTTGCAAAGTGACTTTGCGCCGTGAACGCATGTTTGAATTCCTTGACCGCCTGGTGACGGTCGCAATGCCCCGTATCCGTGACTTTCGCGGCCTGAACCCCAAATCATTTGACGGGCGCGGCAATTACGCAATGGGTCTGAAGGAACAGATCGTCTTTCCCGAAATCTCGTATGATAAAATCGACGTGGTTCGCGGAATGGACATCATTGTGACGACAACGGCGAAAACCGACGATGAAGCGCGCGAGCTGCTTCGTTTGTTCGGCTTCCCGTTTCCTGTTGAAAAACAGGAAGACGAAAAGGCAGCGGCGTGAGCCGTTTGCAGATTATGAATTCTCGAAAGAAGAGAGCTTAAGTCCATGGCGAAACTGAGTTCCGTTAACAAAAATGAGCGTCGTAAAAAGCTCGTCAAAAAGTATGCAGCAAAATATGCTGCGCTCAAGGCGATTGCTGATGACACATCGCTCGACGAAGGTGAGCGTTTGATGGCGCGCCTGAAAATGGCTGAAATACCGCGTAACGGCAACCCGACACGGGTCCGTAATCGCTGCGCGACGACGGGTCGTCCGCGCGGATATTATCGCAAGTTTGGCCTCAACCGCATCGAACTCCGTAATCTTGCCAATCGCGGCATGATTCCGGGCGTGACGAAGTCAAGCTGGTAAGGATCTGACCGATGGCTATGACCGATCCACTGGGTGATATGCTCACCCGCATCCGTAACGGGCAGCAAGCGAAAATGGACTCGGTCCTGTCGCCTGCGTCCAAACTGCGCGCCAATGTTCTCGAAGTTCTTCAGCGTGAAGGATATATTCGCGGATATACGCCTGATGAAACAGGCAAGCACCCTGCGCTGCGGATTGAATTGAAATATTTCGAGGGCGAAGCTGCGATTAAGCACGTCGCCCGTGTTTCCAAGCCTGGCCGCCGCGTCTATTCGGGTTCGCAAGATCTGCCGATTGTACGCAACGGCCTGGGCATCACCATCGTCTCGACCCCCAAGGGCGTGCTCTCGGATGCCGAAGCGCGCGCTGAGAATGTCGGCGGCGAAGTGCTTGCGGAGGTCTTCTGATGAGCCGCATTGGTAAGAAAGCCGTGGCCATTCCGGGCGGTGTTAGCGCCGCGATAGAGGATGGCACGCTCAGCGTGAAAGGCCCCAAGGGTACGCTCTCAATGGGTCTGGCAGACGATATTGACTACACAATCGAAGACAATGAAATCGCTGTGATGCCGGCTAATAAATCGCGCCGCGCGCGTGATTTCTGGGGTATGCAGCGGACATTGGTGTCCAATTTGGTGGTCGGCGTTACCGACGGTTTCACCAAGACGCTGGAAATTTCCGGGGTAGGCTACCGTGCGTCAGCGCAGGGTCAAAAGCTCAAATTGCAGCTCGGCTTCAGTCACGATGTCGATATTGATGTGCCCGCTGGTCTTGATGTCACATGTCCTGACCAGACGACTGTAATTATTAGCGGTATCGACAAGCAGGCCGTGGGCCAGCTCGCTGCCGAAATCCGCCGTTGGCGCAAGCCGGAGCCTTACAAGGGCAAAGGTATCAAGTACCAGGGCGAATACGTCTTCCGCAAGGAAGGGAAGAAGAAGTAAGATGGCCAAACTATCTCTCTTTGAGCGCCGCCGCCGCCGCGTTCGCACAGCTTTACGCAGCCGTTCCGGTGACCGCCCTCGTTTGTCAGTGCACCGCACTGGCCGTCACATCTACGCCCAGATCATTGATGACAAGGATGGCCGCACCGTTGCAGCCGCTTCCACTCTCGGTGCCAAGGCTTCGGGTGCGAATATCGGTGCTGCCGAAACGGTTGGCAAAGATATCGCAGCTGCTGCCAAGAAGGCTGGCGTGACCACTGTCGTGTTCGATCGCGGCGGGTTCCTTTTTCATGGCCGCGTGAAAGCGCTGGCCGATGCCGCCCGCGAAGGCGGGCTGGAGTTCTGATGATGGCTGACGAGAAAAACACTCCGCACACCGAAGGCGCTACCCAAGCGCCGAACGGTGACGAAACAGCAGCTGCGGAAGGCGCAGCAACCGCAGATACGGGCGCGGCAGAAACGCCGAAAGCTGAAGATGCTGCTCCGGCAGCGGACGTCGCAACACCCACTGCAGACGCGCCTCCTGCGCCGACCGCACAAGCTCCTTCGGGCAGCGACCCTGCCGCACGCGGCGGTCGCGGCGGACGCGGCGGCAATAACCGTGGTGGTGGACGTGATGGCGGCAAAGGCCGCGGCGGACGCGACAATCGGCGCGGTGGCCGTGACGAGCCTGATGACGGCATCGCTGAAAAGCTGGTGCATATCAACCGCGTCTCCAAAACCGTTAAAGGCGGTAAGCGGTTCGGTTTTGCGGCACTGGTTGTGGTTGGCGACGGTTCGGGCCGCGTCGGTTTCGGTAAAGGCAAGGCGCGCGAAGTGCCCGAAGCCATCACGAAAGCAACCGCCGCCGCCAAGAAGAAGATGATCCGCGTGCCGTTGAAGGAAGGCCGTACGCTGCACCATGATGTGAAGGGCCGTTTCGGCGCTGGTAAGGTGGTTGTTCGTACAGCACCTCCTGGTACTGGTATCATTGCCGGTGGCCCAATGCGAGCGGTGTTTGAAAGCCTGGGCGTTGCTGATGTTGTGACCAAGTCCAACGGCACATCGAACCCGTATAACATGATCCGCGCCACTTTTGATGCGCTGTCCAACCAGACCTCTCCGAAGTCCGTTGCACAGCGCCGTGGTAAGAAGGTTGCAGACCTTCTTGGCCGAGGTGGCGCAAGCGACGCAGAGGCTCAGGCCGATGCTGCAGCTGTAGCGGAGTAAGCGAGATGGCCGATACCAAAACCATTAAGATCAAACAGATTGGTTCGCCGATCCGCCGCCCCGATAAACAGCGTAAAACGCTGATCGGTCTGGGGCTCAACAAGATGCATAAGGTTGTCGAGCTGCAGGATACGCATGAAGTTCGCGGCGCAATTGCAAAGCTGCCGCATATGGTAGCGATCATAGACTGATATTTTAATTGAACCGGGCGCCGGGACAAGTACCGGGCCCTTCCACATTACAGCGCGAATTCCCTGCTGCCGGTTTTGCCCGAGGCGGGGACTTGCAAGCGAAAGCGAGTGCACCATCATGAAACTGAACGAACTTAAAGATAATGCCGGGGCCCGTAAGAGCCGGATACGCGTTGGTCGCGGTATCGGTTCTGGCAAAGGCAAGACAGCAGCACGCGGCCAAAAGGGTCAAAAATCCCGCTCCGGTGTTGCAGTCAAGGGTTTTGAGGGCGGCCAGATGCCGCTCCATATGCGGATCCCGAAGCGCGGTTTTAACAATCCGTTTGGCAAGGACTTTGCTGAAGTTAATCTGGGCATGGTTCAGAAATTCATCGATGCCAAGAAACTGGACGCGAAGAACGATATTGATCACGCTGCCCTGAAGGCTGCGGGTCTTGCCAAGGGCGGCAAAGACGGTGTCCGTCTGCTGGGCAAGGGCGCACTGACCACTAAGGCGAAGTTTATCGTCAATGGCGCGTCCAAAGGCGCGCTCGAAGCGGTCGAGAAAGCTGGCGGTTCGGTCGAAATCCTTCCTGCGCCAAGGCATGATGGCGGACAGGGCGACAAGGCGCCCAAGGGCAAAGGTTTCGAACGCGCAAAAGCTGAAAAAGCCGAAGCTGCCGAGGCTCTCGCCAAGAAACAGGCGGCCAACAAAGCCAAATAATCCGGTTAAATAGGGGGCGGGGGTTCGACATATCGAGCCGTGCTCCCTATGTACCATCCTTGAGGCTGGACAGGACAATATTGGCGTCCGGCGAAATGACGGGATCGATAGTCTGCTATGGCATCACGCGCCGATAATATTGCAAGCAATCTTAGCTTCGCCAACTTCTCCAAAGCGACCGAGTTAAAAAGCCGGATCTGGTTCACGATTGGCGTGCTGATTGTATTCCGCTTTTTGAGCTTCATTCCGCTACCCGGGGTCAATCCTAAGGCGCTGGCCGATCTGGCTGAGCTGACATCGGGCGGGGTCACCGATCTGTTGAATGCCTTCACTGGCGGCAGCTTGGAACGGATGAGCCTCATCGCGCTCGGCGTGATGCCGTATATTACAGCATCGATTGTGGTGCAGCTTGCATCCTCTCTTCACCCGACATTGGCAGCTCTTAAGAAAGAGGGCCAGACCGGTCGGCAAAAACTTAACCAATTTACCCGCTACGGCACGGTGTTCCTATGCGCGATCCAGGGCTGGTTTCTGGCCGCTGGTTTGGAAGCATTCGGCGCCCAGAGCGGTATTAATGCCGTGGTTGATCCGGGCTATATGTTCCGCGTCGGCGCGGTTATCAGCCTCGTCGGGGGGACGATGTTCCTGCTGTGGCTGGGTGAACAGATCACTGCCCGCGGTATTGGTAACGGCGTTTCGCTGATCATTATGGCGGGCATCGTCGCGCAGTTCCCGACATTTGCGACCAACCTGTTTGAAGGCGGCCGGGAAGGGTCGATTGCCAGCGGCATCATCATCGGTTTTCTGGTGATGGTTGTGGTACTGATTTTGCTGATCTGTTTCGTTGAACGGGCGCAGCGCCGGTTGCTTATCCAATATCCCAAGCGCGCCAATGCCAGAGGTATGATGCAGGCGGATCGTTCGCATCTGCCGCTCAAGCTGAACACAGCGGGCGTCATCCCGCCAATCTTTGCCAGTTCGCTCTTGTTGCTGCCACTGACGATCACGCAGTTCGCCGGCAATTCGCTCGATTCCAGCAGCGGCACAGGCGGGTTCCTGCAAACGGTTCTGCAATATTTGCAGCATGGCCAGCCGCTTTATATGACGCTCTATGCTGCCGGGATCATCTTTTTCTGTTTCTTCTACACTGCGGTGGTGTTCAACCCGGAGGAAACCGCGGAGAATTTGAAGAAAAATGGCGGTTTCATTCCAGGCATTCGCCCGGGCAACCGGACTGCCGATTACCTTGATTATGTTCTGACACGCATCACCGTGGTCGGTGCAATTTATCTGACATTCGTCTGCGTATTGCCTGAATATGTGATTGCTCAAACCGGCATTCCATTATTCCTTGGCGGAACCAGTCTGCTGATTGTGGTCAACGTTACTGTCGACACGATCAGCCAGGTCCAGTCACATTTGCTGGCGCACCAATATGGTGACCTCATCAAGAAGGCCAAGTTGAAAGGCCGCAAGCGATAAGGCATCGCAGCCGTGCTGGGATAATTTGGGAATAGGGGCTTTTTGGCGTGAATATCATTCTTCTAGGGCCTCCGGGCGCGGGTAAAGGTACGCAGGCAGGAAGCTTGGAAGCGCGGCATGGCATGGTCCAGCTTTCAACCGGCGATATGCTGCGCGAAACACGCAAGGCCAATACCGAGCTTGGCCGCCAGGTCGCTGATGTGATGGATTCCGGCCAGCTCGTGTCCGACGAGATCGTGTCGGCGATGATTGATGCGAAGCTGGGATCAATGCCGCAGACGACTGGCGCCATTTTTGACGGATATCCGCGTACAGAAGCGCAGGCTGTCTCGCTTGACGCAATTCTGACCCGGCATGGCCGCTCGCTTGATCATGTGATCGAACTGGGTGTCGATGAAGATGCTCTGGTGGACCGGATCACTGGCCGCTATACCTGCGCCAATTGCGGGGCGGGGTATCATGACCGTCACAAGCAGCCCGAGAAAGAGGGCGTGTGCGACAAATGTGGTTCGGAACAATTTAAACGCCGCGCTGATGACAACGAAGAAACCGTGCGTCAGCGGATGCAGGAATATCGCGGTAAGACCGCACCTATCCTGCCAATCTACGAGGCGCGCGGTATCGTAACGCGGGTCAATGGCATGGACAGTATCGATGTCGTCACCGCTGCATTGGACGCAATTTTGACTTAGGCGCTTTCACTCTTCCCAAAGGCAGCTATTCTTGGAATAGGGCTCTAACGGAGAATGTGATGCGAAATATACCTGTCTATCTGGCTGCCCTGGCGGCAGCGATCTGTGCTGGCCCGGCACGCGCGGAAGTCATCGAAACGCAGGCGAGTGCATTCGTTACCCGCGACAGCACCGTAGTTGATGCGACCCCGCGCGAGGCATGGCTGATGCTGATTGCGCCTGATAAATGGTGGAATTCCAGCCACACCTTTTCGGGTGATGCGGCCAATATGATGCTGACCCCGCAGGCCGGTGGCTGCTTTTGTGAACGCATTCCGGCTGACGATACCGCACAAAAAATCGGTCTGGCCGGCAGCGTGGAGCATATGACGGTGCTGCTTTCCATTCCCGACGGGGCATTGCGCATGCGCGGCAGCCTGGGGCCGCTTCAGAGCGAACCGGTCAACGCTATCCTCACCATTACTCTGGCACCAGCCGATGGAGAGGCTGGGACCGGTTCAGGGGCCGGTTCAGGGGCCGGTTCAGGAGCCGGTTCAGGGGCAAAAGCCGGGACGCGGATTACGTTTGAATATGCGGTTGCTGGATACATGCGGTTTGATACCGCGACGATTGCCAAAGCGGTTGATGCCGTCATGTCAGATCAATTGTCAGGCCTGTCTGCTCAGCTCGGGACGGCCGGCTCTGCCGGTGACACAGCGCGGGCCGAACTGCCGGATGATGCCGGTACGGCGCCATCTGTCCGCGCCGCGCCAGCCGCTGAGGGATCGGGGGAGCAATCTGAAGATCAGCCAGACGAAGCTCCCGAAACGACCAGCAAGACTTCGCTCGTTGATGCATTTGGTGACTTTAAACTGGAAGACCAGTGATCCGGGGCGGCGGGCAATCCGGGCCATAGGCCCGCTCTCTTTTGAAGGAATAGATAATGGCAGTTTCGGACCACGTGGACCTCGACACATTCATGGCCGGCGTGAAAAAGCGCAATGCAGGACAGACGGAATTTATCCAGGCAGTCCAAGAGGTTGCGCAGGATGTTTACGACTTCATCGACGATAAGGAGGAATATCACGCCGCCCAGATTCTGCGCCGAATTGCAGAGCCTGACCGCGTCGTATCGTTTCGCGTCTGCTGGGAGGATGACAATCACAACATTCGCGTTCAACGCGGCTGGCGGGTGCAGAATAACAATGCGATCGGCCCGTATAAGGGCGGCATCCGCTTCCACCCCAGCGTAAACGAAAGTGTTCTCAAATTCCTGGCGTTTGAGCAAACTTTCAAAAACTCGCTGACCGGCCTTCCGATAGGCGGCGGCAAGGGCGGGTCCAATTTTAATCCGCGCGGTAAGTCAGACAGCGAAGTGATGCGGTTCTGCCAATCTTTTATGACCGAACTCTATCGCCATATCGGCCCGGACATCGATGTACCCGCTGGCGATATCGGCGTGGGCAGCCGTGAAATCGGCTATATGTTCGGTCAGTACAAGCGGATCACCGGGCGCTGGGAAGGCGTGCTGACGGGTAAAGCCATCGAATATGGCGGATCGCAGATGCGGCCCGAGGCAACCGGTTATGGTGCCGTCTATTTTCTCCAGAATATGCTCAAGCACAAAGGAGAGGACGTCGAAGGTAAAACTGCGGCTATCTCCGGTTCGGGCAATGTCGCGATGCATGCAGCGGAAAAGCTTAACCAGCTGGGCGGCAAGGTGCTGACGCTGTCTGATTCCGACGGGTTCGTTCACGATCCCGACGGTATCGATCAGGACAAGATCGAGTGGGTCAAACATCTCAAAAATGTCAAACGCGGGCGCATCAGCGAATATGTGGATGAATTTTCGGGCGCGACCTATCATGATGGCGAGCGTCCCTGGGCGGTGACCTGTGATCTGGCTCTGCCTTGCGCCACGCAGAACGAATTGAATGAAGAAGAGGCCAAAACGCTGGTTTCCAACGGTGTTCAGGGTGTTTCTGAAGGAGCGAACATGCCCACAACGCTGGAGGGTATTCATGTCTTCAACGATGCCAAGATCATGTATGGTCCGGGTAAGGCGGCCAATGCTGGCGGTGTTGCCGTGTCCGGCCTGGAAATGAGCCAGAACGCAGAGCGGATTAGCTGGAACCAGGAGAAGCTGGGCGATATGCTGACCGAGCTTATGGAAGACATTCATGACAAATGCGTTGAGTATGGCGAGGATGACAGCGGAAACGTGGATTATGTCAAAGGCGCCAATATCGCCGGATTTCGAAAAGTCGCCGACGCCATGCTGGCCTTTGGCGTGGTCTGATACGCGCACGGGCCTATGTGCGCTGGCGCGCGTGTTGGAACGGAAGGTTCACATTTGCTGCACGGCGTCACTCCGGGCGAGCGGCCGATCTTGCCGCTCTGTGCGTTTCTGAAACGGGCATGATACGCCGCCATGTGCAGCCCGCGCCGCGCGTCTTGCCAAGCGGTGTTGACTACCGCCGCGAATCCGACTAATCGCGCGGTTCATTCGGCAGTTGCGGATAGGTCCGGCAAGCGGTTACCCTATAGGGTGCGCTAACCGGACTTTTTGCGTTAAGCATATCCGCAGCCCAGAATGGGTAAACGCTATGAGATGAAGGCGCACAGTTTCGGTAAGCGAATATGTGCAGAGCTTTTGTGGAGCATTGGAGAAGTAAGTGGCTCGTATTGCCGGGGTAAACCTACCCACCAACAAGCGCGTTATTATCGCGCTCACCTATATTCACGGAATTGGCCGCACTATGGCTGTTCAAATCGCCGATCAGCTCGGCCTTGATCACGCCCGCCGGGTGCAGGACCTCACCGACGCAGAGGTTCTGTCAATTCGCGAAGTCATTGACGAGGCGCATACAGTCGAGGGCGATCTGCGCCGCCAGACCGCGATGAACATCAAGCGGCTGATGGATCTGCGGTCCTATCGCGGCCTTCGTCATCGTAATGGCCTGCCCGTTCGCGGTCAGCGTACGCACACCAATGCCCGTACCCGCAAGGGTAAGGCGAAGCCAATCGCGGGTAAGAAGAAGTAAGCACCGCCGCTTAATTGCAGGCAGCAGCGTATTTATTCTTCCGATAGAGTTAGGAAACCGAAACTATGGCACGCGAAGCAGGTCGGGTTAAAAAACGCGACAAAAAGAACATTTCGAGCGGTGTTGCACACATCAATGCCAGCTTTAACAACACGATGATAACCATTACCGATGCACAGGGCAACGCGATCAGCTGGTCCAGCGCGGGTACGATGGGGTTCAAGGGGAGCCGTAAATCGACCCCCTACGCCGCACAGGTCGCAGCAGATGATGCTGGCAAAAAGGCGGCCGAACACGGTGTCCGCACACTGGAGGTTGAAGTGAAGGGTCCGGGATCGGGCCGGGAAAGCGCGCTGCGCGGTCTCGCGGCTGTGGGTTTCACCATCACCTCGATCCGGGACGTTACGCCGATCCCGCATAATGGGGTCCGGCCATCGAAACGTCGCCGCGTCTGATCCGCTTTCACATGGGGGTGCCGCGCGGGGCCGCCATGTTCTTTTACGGATCGGCGATGCTGGGGTGCAGACATCCAGCAAACCGGTCCAGCCCGCATCTGAACACGCTTTTAGCGAATTAGGGGAATTTCATGTCCGTCAACACGAAGAACTGGCAGGAACTTAAGAAACCCAACACTTTGGAGATCAAGGACAGCGGCGATAAGGGTCGTAAAGCCACTTTCGTTGCTGAACCACTCGAGCGCGGCTTTGGCCTGACACTCGGCAATGCGCTGCGCCGCGTATTGCTCTCCAGCTTGCAGGGTGCTGCAATTACCTCGATCAAGATCGAGAATGTCCTTCACGAATTTTCCTCGCTGGCCGGTGTGCGTGAAGACGTCACCGATATCGTCCTCAACGTGAAGCAAATCGCGTTGAAAATGGAAGGTGAAGGGCCCAAGCGCCTCCAGCTTTCCATGACGGGTCCGGCAGAAGTGAAAGCCGGTGATATTGCCGTCTCTGGCGATATTGAAGTGATGAACAAGGATCTGGTTATCTGTCACCTTGATGAGGGCGCGACCTTCAACATGGAACTGACAGCGGATGTCGGCAGCGGTTATGTGCCAGCTGTACAAAACCGTCCTTCCGACGCGCCAATCGGTCTGATCCCGGTGGACTCGCTCTACTCGCCTGTCCGTCAGGTCAGCTACAAAGTCGACAAGGCCCGGGTTGGTCAGGAACTTGACTTTGACAAGCTGAGCCTGACCGTGGAAACCGACGGTACCGTCACGCCTGATGATGCGGTGGCCTATGCCGCGCGTATCCTTCAGGATCAGCTGACATTGTTCGTCCATTTCGAAGACGGCGTGCCTCAGCCGCAATCAGCAATGATCGGCCAGGCCGCAACCCCGCAGGAAGACGATGCGAACCAGCTCAACCGGTATCTTCTCAAGAAGGTCGACGAGCTGGAACTCAGCGTGCGCTCGGCAAACTGCCTCAAGAACGACAACATCATCTATATCGGCGATCTGGTCCAGAAAACCGAAGCGGAGATGCTGCGCACACCAAACTTTGGCCGCAAGTCCCTGAACGAAATCAAGGAAGTGCTGTCCAGCATGGGCCTCCGCCTTGGCATGGATATACCGGGCTGGCCGCCTGAAAATATCGAAGAAATGGCCAAGAAGCTCGAACAGGAACTTCTGGGCTAAGCGAGGCTCCGGCGGCGCGCCTCCCGCTAACGGAAAAGCGCCGCCAGCTACGGACTACCTGATACGGGTCCATAACGAACACGAAGGATTATATTATGCGTCACGGTCTATCACAGCGTACTCTCAGCCGTAAAACAGGCCACCGTAAGGCTCTGTTTCGTAACCTGTCAGCGGCGCTGATCAAGCATGAGCAGATCCACACTACGCTGCCCAAGGCGAAGGAACTGCGCCCGTATATTGAGAAGCTGATTACGCTGGCGAAGCGTGGCGGCCTGTCCAATCGCCGCCTCGCGCAGAGCCGTCTGCTCGATCAGACCCAGCTCAAAAAGCTGTTCGATGTTCTGGCAGAGCGGTATGCAGACCGGGACGGTGGTTACACCCGGATCATCAAGGCTGGCATGCGCGGCAGCGATGCGGCACCGATGGCAATCATTGAACTGGTCGACCGCGATGTCGATGCCAAGGGCCAGGATAGCGGCCCGGCGATGGGCAATGATGACGTAGATTTCGAAGACGCGTAAGCGCGTTTGGTACCAATCACCGATGGGGCCGGCAGGGAAACTTGCCGGCCTTTTTGGTTTGCGCGCGCGATTCGCGTGCGAGAGCGGGCGACATTACAGCGGAACCGCGTTGAATTATCGGGCGATGTGATTACATCGCTAACTATCGAAATTACCGGAGAGTACCATGCGTTCTAGTGCCCGTTTTCGCTCTGTTTTGCTTGCGGCATCTGCCGCAGCTTTGACTCTATCCAGCCCGCTTGCAGCTGATGAACACGAGGTCCCTTTGCCCCTTTACCCTGAAACTGCCACCGGTGATGTTGTTGAGACGATTTTTGGCAATGTGGTGGCTGACCCCTATCGCTGGCTGGAGGATGACGTTCGTGTCAGCGAGGATGTCGCGAATTGGGTGACCGAGCAAAGCGATGTGACGCAATCCTATCTGTCAGTTCTGCCGGGCCGCGAAGCCTATGAGGCGCGGATCAAGGAATTGTATAATTACGAACGTTTCGGCATTCCGGTCGAAAAGGGTGGCCGCTATTTTTATACCCGCAATGACGGGCTGCAAAACCAGGCCGTGCTATATGTCCGTGACGGTTTGACCGGTGATGCGCGCGTTCTGATCGATCCCAATCAGTGGGCCAAAGACGGCGCGACTGCGTTGGCGGGATGGGTGCCGAATGAAGATGGCACGAAACTGCTTTACGGTATTCAAGATGGCGGCAGCGACTGGCGCACGGCCAAGGTTCTGGATGTTGCCACCGGCGAAGAGCTGAGCGATGCGGTAGAATGGATTAAATTTTCCGCGTTGGAATGGGCCAAAGACAGCTCCGGCTTTTATTACAGCCGCTTCCCCGTAACGGAAGAAGGCGAAACGTTCCAGGCGCTCAACACCAATCAGAAAGTCTATTTCCACCGCCTTGGTACGCCGCAATCCGAAGATGTGGTCGTGTTTGAAACGGCAGACCGCCCGGAACTGAACAATGTCGGCGTCGTCAGCGATGATGGCGCCTATCTGATCACCTATTCATCGAGCGGCACCGATGATCGGTATGAAGTTTCGTTAATTGACCTGGCGGGCGAAGACCGCGCTGCGCGAATTATCATCCCCGGTTTTGAAAGCAATTTCAGCTATATCGGAAATGAGGGATCGCGCTTCTTTTTTGTAACAAATGAAAATGCGCCGCTGCAAAAAGTCGTCGCGATTGACGTAGATAGCGACGATCTGGCGCGCGAAGTGATTATTCCGGAAAGCACCAACAAGCTGGACAGCGTATCGATGGTTGGCGGCAAGTTGGTCGCTGAATATCTGGTCGATGTCAAAAGCGAAGTCGCTATTTACGGCCTTGATGGCAGCGAAATCCGTAAGGTTGACTTGCCCGGCATCGGCAGCGCGGGCGGTTTCGACGGGGATGCCGATGACAATGAAGTGTTCTACTTCTTCTCCAGCTTTAACCAGCCGACCGCGATCTACCGATATGATCTGGATAGCGGCGCAAGCGAGGTGTGGGAACGCCCGCGCGTGGCTTTCGAGCCGGAAGATTACACGGTCGAACAGAAATTCTATACCTCGAAAGACGGCACGCGCGTGCCGATGTTTCTTGTCCGCCGCGCCGATATAGCGGCAGCGGGCGAAGCGGTGCCGACGCTGCTCTATGGCTATGGCGGGTTCAATATCTCGCTGACGCCCGGCTTTAGCCCATCACGCATTGCGTGGCTGGATGCGGGCGGGGCCTATGCACTCGCCAATATCCGTGGCGGCGGCGAATATGGCAAAGCATGGCATGATGGCGGCCGCCGCGATAACAAACAGAACACATTCGATGATTTTATCGCTGCGGGCGAATATCTGAAAGCCAGCGGTATCACCACGCCGGACGGACTGGCAATTGAAGGCGGATCCAATGGCGGCTTGCTGGTCGGCGCAGTGACCAACCAGCGCCCCGATCTGGTCGATGCCGCGCATCCCGCGGTTGGCGTGATGGACATGCTGCGCTTTGACCGCTTCACCGCCGGGCGGTACTGGGTCGATGATTACGGCTATCCTTCAAAAGAAGCCGATTTCAATTTGCTGCTCACATATTCGCCCTATCACAATGTGCAGGACGGCGCGGATTACCCCGCAGTCTTGGTGACAACGGCGGATACGGACGACCGCGTTGTCCCGGGCCATAGCTTCAAATATGCAGCTGCCCTGCAAGCCGCGAATATCGGTACCAAGCCGCATCTGATCCGGATCGAAACCCGCGCCGGGCATGGATCGGGCAAGCCGACCGACAAAGCGATTGAAGAGGCGGCGGATGTGGGCGCGTTTCTGGCGCATCATACAGGGCTTGATCTGTCAGTGATGGCGATCCCGACCGAAGCCCCAGCCGATGCGGGCGAGTAATCCTGAATACACTATGTTCAGATAAGTGTGATTTAATCTGAACAAAAGCTGCAAAGGCAATTCAGGCTCTTAGCATAGCGAATCGTCTAAACCGCATATGAAGCCGGGGCACAGTGCTCCGGCGAAATATGAGGAACTTCACTATGAAGACCATTACCAAGGCTCTTGCCACTTCCACGGCCAAGAAATCGGTTGCTGCTGTCGCCGCAGGCGCGTTGGCAATGACTTCTGCTGCACCGGCCTTTGCCCGTGACCGCGGCCATGACCGGGTCGATGCAGGCGAAATTATTGCCGGTGCTGTCATACTGGGGGGCATCGCTGCCATTCTGTCGAGCGGTAATAATAACCGTGACCGCTATCGCGGCGACAACCGTTACAATGCCCGTTATGATAATCGCCGCGGTAACGGTGAGCGGGCCATTCAGAAATGCATCAATGCGGCAGAACGCGATGCCCAGCGATATGGCTTCCGTTATGCCAATGTTACGCAAATCCGTGATGTGAACCGCACCCGTGACGGCTGGCGCGTAAAAGGGCAGATCGTGGTGGACGGTTCGCGCGGTTACAATCGCCGTGGTTACAACGGTGATAGCGGGCGGTTTACCTGCGACATCTCGCGGGGCCGGGTCTTCGATATCGATTATCGCGGTATTCGCGGTCTGCGTTAAGGGCTGAATTGGACGGGTGGTGCCTACCATGAACCAGCTTTGCCCCCACGGGGCGGTTCAGGCTGACGCAAGCCTGGACCGCCTACGCCTACGATCAGTCAGCGGCCTGTGCTGCGTATTCATCACTTAAAAGGCACTGTAATGACCCGTGTTAAACCACTCGCTTCGATGGCGGCGATGACCGCCGCACTGTCTATCGCCGCTGCGCCTGTGATGGCGACAGACCTGCCGGTCGCGCCGCCAACCGCCGCCCCGCCTGCATTTGATACATTTGATGCGGCCAGCGAAAATGCTGACCGCTATCGCCGGTATCGACATCACCGCAATCGCGGTGTCGATGCCGGTGATGTCATCGCCGGTGTTCTGATTCTGGGTGGCATTGCTGCCATTGCGAGCGCCGCGTCAGAGCCGCGCCGCAGCACACGCACCTATCCGCAGCAGCAGCGAGATTACCAACCGCGCCGCTCCGATAACGGGCGCAATATGTCACAGGGGCTCGACCGTGCGGTTGATATGTGTCTGCAGGAAATCGAACGTGACGTCCGCGTGGATAGGGTCGATAGTGTGGACCGCACCGGTGCTGGCTGGAACGTCACGGGACGGCTTTATGATGGTGAAGCTTTTGCCTGTCAGATCGGCAATAACGGGCAGGTCAGCAATATTTCTTACAGCGGTTCCGCCGGTGCTTTCAGCGGCGCCTATAATGGCGGGCAGACCGCGGACCGCCAATATAGTGCGCAGCGTTATGCAGAGATGCGCCGTCAGGCCGATAGCCAAGGCATAGAGCAGGTGCCCAACACCGCCTTGCCAGCCTATCCGGGCGGGCCAGTGAACGGCCAATATTATGACGAAGATGGTTTTGGCGGGTAAAACGGGACGGGTCTAGCCGGGCGTATCCTCGACAGCGGCTTCACCGCGCGGCGGTTTTGGATTTTTAATTCCGATGCGCCCTTCGCGGTAATAGGGCAGTGCCCAGTTAAAGCTGATGGCGGCACTTCGCAATGCAAACCCTGCCGCTGTTGCCACCGACCATGTCACGTAGTTGGGTAAATCTGCCACGGTACCAGCCACGCATAAAGTCGCAGACAGCGCAGCGGCGGTGACGTATAGTTCCGGACGCATGATGATCGAGGGGCGGCCCGCCACAACATCGCGGATAATCCCGCCGACACAGCCGGTTATCACGCCCATCATCATCGCCGGGACAGGCGGAATACCGTATGTCATCGCTTTGGATGCGCCAAGCACCGCATAGGCAGTCAGACCCAGACCATCGGCAAAATCAAGCAGCTTGCCATCCCACCACCGTGTTGGCGTGAACCAGGCGATGACCGCTGTGCCAAGACAGATGGCAGCCACCCATGCGTCAGCGACCCAGAACACCGGCGCATCAATCAGCACATCACGAATGGTCCCTCCGCCCACACCGGTCACGACCGCGAAAAATGCCATAGTGACGAAAGTCTGGCGTTCCTTCGCCGCCAATAATGCGCCCGATAAGGCAAACAGCGCAACGCCCAGAAGATCGAGTATATCGACGACCGGGGTCAAAATCGCGACAGGTTCAAGCATGCGCGCGCGCTTTCCGCCGCCTGAACATCAGCACGCAGCCAAATATCGACCCCGTCAGCGCCAGTGCGGCAAAGGCAATCAGGATGGGGTGCGATGTATCCTCACGCTCGCTGATGTCCATGATATGGAGGCCCCACATAAAATCGAAAATGCGCCACCAGCGGGTGCGAACAGCCGCAATCTCGCCGGTTTGCTGGTTGATATAGACATGCGTGCCGTCTTCCAGTTCAACCTGCCACGATGCGATCGGGCGCCGGAAATCAAATGGCGCATTGTCCGCTGAAAAGAAAGTGGAACCGGCAACCGCATCGCCGCCCTTGATACGCTGCGCCACAATCAGCCGGGCTTGCACTTCGCCAATTAACGGCAATTGGGTGCCTTCGGGCCCAAACCGTTCAATCGCACCATTCATATAGGTGATGGTGGTGACCGGCTGGCGCCCCTCCATCATGGTGGATACCGAACGAACGGGGCGATCACTCCCTTCAGGCAAAGCAATCGCGATATTGGTGTCGGCGGGCAGGGCGGCCTTTTCCACCGGCTCGCGCAAATGCTCGCCGCGAACCTCTTCTATGGGACGCGCGACCATGACAAGTCCGCTGAGTGTCCACATGACGATCGGTATCCCGACCAACCAGCCAAGCCAGATATGCCAGCGCGCCAGGTGCCGCATCCAGTCTTGTGCTGCCATGACCTTGTCCTTTATTCGCGCGTCTGCATTGCAATATCTGACCGATCGCGCGCGCAATGGCAACGCAGTCCAGATCCGCGCCGTGCGGAACCATCATCGCCGGGCCTTGATTACGTATGGATCGGCTTGCCTTGCACTGCCATCGCTGCCTCTTTCAGGGCTTCTGCATGCGTTGGGTGGGCGTGGCAGGTATAGGCGATATCTTCAGACGTTGCGCCAAACTCCATTGCCTGCGCGGCTTGCGCAATCATGGTGCCGGCCAGGCTTGCGACAATATGCACGCCCAGAACGCGGTCAGTCTCTGCATCGGCGATGACTTTGACAAAGCCGTCCGTGTCGCGGTTTGCCTTGGCGCGGCTATTGGCCATCATCGGGAACTTGCCGATTTTGACAGTGTGCCCGGCGTCCTTCGCCTCGTCCTCCGTCATGCCAACATCAGCGAATTCGGGCATGGTATAGACCACGCCGGGAATGACTGCGTGATTGATAATGCCGGTAAGGCCCGCGACGTTCTCTGCGCAGGCAATGCCTTCATCTTCGGCCTTATGGGCAAGCATCGGCCCGGGCACGACATCGCCGATTGCCCACACGCCATCAACAGGGGTACGAAAATCATGATCCACGTCGATCTGTCCGCGCTTGTTTGGTTCAATACCGATATTTTCAAGGCCGAGCGAAACGGTGTTGGGGCGGCGGCCGATTGATACCAGCACATGGCTTGCCTCGATGGTCTGGGCGTCACCGCCAGCAGCTGGCTCTATGGTGAGGGCAACGGTCTTGCCTTTCACCGATGCGCCAGTAACCTTGCTGTTCAGCATCAGCTCCATGCCCTGCTTCTTGAAAATTTTGCCCGCTTCCTTGCGGACATCCCGGTCCATTCCGGGCAGCAGCATGTCGAGATATTCAACCACGGTGACTTTTGCGCCCAAACGCCGCCAGACCGAACCAAGCTCCAGCCCGATCACGCCGCCGCCAATAACGACCAGATGCTTGGGCACTTCGGTCAGTTCGAGCGCGCCGGTGGAATCGACAATCCGGCCCGCAGCATTATCGACATCGACACCCGGCAGCGGTGTCACGCTGGAGCCGGTGGCGATGATGATGTCTTTTGCGGTTACCGTTTCGTCACCAACTGTAACGCTGTGACCATCCTTGAACGTCGCATGGCCCTTGATCCAGGTGACCTTGTTTTTCTTGAACAGGAATTCGATGCCGCCGGTCAATTCGCCGACTGCTTTGGTCTTTTCCGCCATCATGGCGCCCAGATCGAGCTCGACGCTCGCTTTCAGGCCCCATGTCGCCATGTGACCATTATTCGCCTCATCCATCAGTTCGCTGCCGTGAAGCAGCGCCTTGGAAGGAATGCAGCCGACATTGAGGCAGGTTCCGCCCAAGGTCGCGCGGCTTTCGACGCAGGCGGTTTTGAGGCCCAGTTGCGCCGCACGAATGGCAGCAACATAGCCGCCCGGACCAGCGCCAATAACCAGGCAGTCGTAATCGTATGAATGGTCAGCCATTATTCGTATCCTATAGGTCGATCAGCATCCGGGTCGGATCTTCGATTGCGTCTTTGATGATCTTGAGTGCAGTCACTGCTTCGCGGCCATCAATCAGGCGGTGATCGTAAGACAGCGCGATATACATCATCGGACGGACCACAATCTCGCCATTTATCACAACCGCGCGGTCTTCGATCCTGTGAAGGCCCAGGACGGCGCTTTGCGGCGGGTTGATGATCGGGGTGGACATCAGTGATCCAAACACGCCGCCATTGGAAATGGTAAATGTTCCGCCGGTCATATCGGCCATCGTCAAAGTGCCCTCGCGCGCGGCCTTACCGTAATTGGCGATATCCTGCTCGATCTGGGCGAAGCCTTTCTTGTCGACATCGCGCACAACCGGCACGACGAGGCCATTTGGCGCACTGACAGCGACCGAAATATCGACATAATCGTGATAGACGATTTCATCGCCGTCGATCTGCGCATTGACGCTCGGCACGTCTTTCAGTGCGAGATGCGCAGCCTTGGCAAAAAAGCCCATAAAACCAAGCTTGATATTATGCTTTTTCGCAAACAGGTCTTTATACTTGCTCCGCGCTTCGATTACGGCGGACATATCCACATCGTTGAATGTGGTCAGCAGCGCGGCGTCTTCCTGCGCGCCTTTCAGCCGTTTGGCGATCGTCTGGCGCAGCCGTGTCATCCGCACCCGTTCGGTGCCGCGATCGCCAGCAGGAGCTGGCGCAGGCATGGCGGCCGGGGCTGACGCAGCGGATGCATCTGATGCCGGCGCCGGCGCGTCGCCTTTGGCCCTGGCAGCTGCGATCACGTCTTCCTTGGTCAGGCGGCCATCCTTGCCGGTGCCTTTGACGGTTGAGGGGTCGATGCCGTGTTCCAGCACAGCGCGGCGCACCGCTGGCGAGAGTGTTTGTGCATTGTCGGGACTGCTCGCGCTCGCACTGGGGGCAGATGTGGCGGTTTTGGCCGCGGGCTGCGGCGTGGCGGGTGCAGCAGCGGCAGAGCCGCCCGCCTCAACGATGGCGATAACCGCGCCGACTTCCACAGTATCGCCCACCGCCGCTTTGTGCTCACTCATCACGCCCGCGACGGAGGAAGGTACTTCGATCGCAACCTTGTCGGTTTCCAGGCTGGCAATGGGCTCATCAACCGCGACGGTATCGCCGGGCTGCTTCAGCCATTCGCCAATCGTACCTTCAGTGACAGATTCGCCCAGAACGGGAACGGTGATTTCAGTGGCCATGATGTAATTCCTTAGGCCTTCTTGGCACAAGAGTTAGGGGTGAGATCGAGAGCATCAGCGACAAGTGCTTCCTGCTGTTCTTGATGGCGCCGCGCGAGGCCGGTTGCCGGGGAGGCTGCCGCATCGCGGCCCGCATAGACCGGACGCAGGGTTTTTCCTGCAGCCGCCGCCGCTTCTTCAATCAGCCGGTCAACAAATGACCAGGCGCCATTGTTCTGCGGTTCTTCCTGACACCAGACGATGTCCTGCAAATTGGCCATCCGCTTGATCCGTCTGGCCAGGGGATTGCCCGGGAAGGGATAAAGCTGTTCGATACGGACTATCGAGATGTCATCGATCTTCTCGGCATCGCGTTTCTCAATCAGATCGTAAGCAATCTTGCCCGAACACAGCACCAGACGGCGAATTTTATCGTCATCAATCTCTGTCCGATCGGACACGATGCGGCGGAACTGGCTGTCACCGGTGAAATCAGCCGTGGCGCTCTTCGCCATCGGATGCCGCAGCAGACTTTTCGGCGTCATGATGATCAGAGGCTTACGGAAAGAGCGCAGCATCTGGCGGCGCAGCACATGGAAGTAATTGGCCGGTTCGGTGATGTTGCACACCTGGATATTATCATCAGCGCAAAGTTGCAAAAAGCGTTCAAGCCGCGCGCTGGAATGCTCCGGCCCCTGACCCTCATAGCCATGCGGCAGCAACATGACGAGGCCGTTGGCGCGCAACCATTTGGCTTCACCGCTGGCGATGAACTGATCGATCATGATCTGCGCGCCATTGGCAAAATCACCAAATTGCGCTTCCCACAGAACCAGTGTTTTGGGGTCCGCCATCGCGAAGCCATATTCATATCCCAGCACACCATATTCCGAGAGCGTACTGTCATACACCTCGAACTTGCCGTGCGGCAGTGTGGAGAGCGGGATATATTTCTGCTCATTGGTCTGGTCGATCCATACCGCATGCCGCTGGCTGAATGTGCCGCGCCCGCTATCCTGGCCCGACAACCGCACACCGTAGCCTTCCGTCACCAGGCTGCCAAAGGCCAGGGCTTCTGCGGTGGCCCAGTCGAAGCCTTCACCCGCGTCAAACATTTCAGCTTTGGCGCTCAGCACACGGCCAAGCGTTTTATGGATCGTCATATCATCTGGTACGGTCGTAAGAGTGCGTCCCAGACTATCGAACAGCTTGTCCGAAACGGCGCTCTCGACGTTACGCGGCGCACTTTCCGCATCGGCGGGTTTGTGCAGCCCGCTCCACCGGCCAGCAAACCAATCGGCATCGTTCGCCTGATAGCTTTTGGCGGCCTGAAATTCCTCTTCCAGCAAGTCGGTGAATTCGCGGACCAGGCCGTCGGCGAAACCTTCCTCGATCTCGCCTTCGGCAATCAGGCGGTCCTGATAGACTTTGCTGACTTTGGGGTGCCCGCGGATCGCATCATACATCAGCGGCTGGGTAAATTTGGGTTCATCCCCTTCATTGTGACCAAACCGGCGATAGCACCACATATCGATCACCACATCGCGGCCGAATTTCTGGCGATATTCCACCGCCAGCTTGCACGCGAATGTCACCGCTTCGGGATCATCGCCGTTTACATGCAGGATCGGCGCCTGAACGCCTTTCGCCACATCGGACGGGTAAGGGCTGTTGCGCGCGAATTTCGGGCTGGTGGTGAAGCCGATTTGGTTGTTGATGATAAAGTGGATGCAGCCTCCGGTATCATAACCGCGCACCCCCGACAGGCCGAGACATTCCCACACCACGCCTTGCCCCGCAAAGGCTGCATCACCGTGGATCAGCACCGGCAGCACTTCTGCATGGGCATCCAGATCATCGCGGATCGCCTGCTGCGCGCGGACTTTGCCGAGCACAACGGGGTTGACCGCCTCCAAATGGCTGGGGTTGGGGACCAGCGACATATGCACTTCGATATCGTCAAAGGCGCGGTCGGTACTGGTGCCGAGGTGATATTTTACATCGCCAGATCCGCCGACATCCTCGGGACTGGCGCTGCCGCCGGAAAATTCGTGGAAGATCACCTTATACGGTTTGGCCATGACATTGGCGAGCACGTTCAAACGCCCGCGATGCGCCATGCCGTATATGATCTCGCGCACGCCCAACTGGCCGCCATGCTTGATAACGGCCTCCAGCGCCGGGATCATGCTTTCACCGCCGTCCAAACCGAAACGTTTGGTGCCGACATATTTCTTGCCGAGAAACGCCTCATACTGTTCGCCGCGGATCACTGCCCCCAGAATGGCTTTCTTGCCTTCCGGGCTGAACTGGATGGTTTCGCCGGGGCTTTCAAACTTGTCCTGCAGAAAGCGCCGTTCCTCGGTATCGGCGATATGCATATATTCCAGCCCGACATTGCCGCAATATACCTCGCGCAGCCGCGTATAGAGCTTGCCGATCGTGGTCCATTCAAGGCCAAGAACATCGCTGACATAGACATCCTCGTCCTCCATTCCGGCGAGGCCATGAAATGCGAGTGTAAGGTCTTCGATTTCCCCGTGATTTGACAAGCCGAGCGGGTCAAGCTGCGCGCCCAAATGCCCGCGCACACGGTACAGCCGGACCAGCGTCATCGCCTTGTTGGAGATATCAGCCGCATATTGCAGTGCATCTTTATCGAGCGGCTTGCCCGCCTGTTTTGCCGCTGCTCCTACCGTGTCCCGCAGCTGGTCTAGCGTCATCTGCGTGGGATCCATCGCCTGGGCGAGATCTTCACCAGAACCGCTTACCTCGTTCAGCCAGGCGGTGTTGGCCCAGGACGGGCCGGGCTGCGCGCCTTCCTGATCGGGCATTTCGGGAATGAGAGTGGAGGAGGGCTTGTTCATGGGTTTGTCCCCGGGGAGTTTGCGCCGATGCGGTGAGAGCGGGAAGGCGGGGCCAGCTTTTCTGCCAGCACCCGCCAATCTGATCTTAGGCCATTTCCTTCAGCATCGCGTCAAGCGTAGTGCCCAGTTCGCTGGGCGAAGGCGAGACGCGGATACCCGCAGCCTCCAT
Organism: Pontixanthobacter sp.; assembly: GCF_049682855.1. Classification (NCBI taxonomy): domain Bacteria; kingdom Pseudomonadati; phylum Pseudomonadota; class Alphaproteobacteria; order Sphingomonadales; family Erythrobacteraceae; genus Pontixanthobacter; species Pontixanthobacter sp. The sequence continues at coordinate 35,468 of NZ_JBAUIK010000018.1, forward strand.
CGCCGCGATTTTATCGTCCGCGCCGCCTTTGCCGCCCGAGACAATCGCACCGGCATGGCCCATACGGCGGCCCGGAGGCGCTGTACGGCCAGCGATAAAGCCAACGGTTGGCTTGCTGCGGCCCCTGGCGGCTTCCTGCTTGAGAAATTCAGCCGCTTCTTCCTCTGCACTGCCGCCAATCTCGCCGATCATGATCATCGATTTGGTGTCCTCATCATCGAGAAACAGGTCGAGCACGTCGATAAAGTTGGTACCGTTTACGGGGTCGCCGCCAATGCCGACCGCTGTGGTCTGGCCAAGGCCAACCATCGTGGTCTGGTGCACAGCTTCATAGGTGAGCGTGCCCGAACGCGAGACAACGCCTACCGAACCCTTCTGGAAGATTTTGCCCGGCATAATGCCAATCTTGCACTCGTTCGGCGTCAGAACGCCGGGGCAGTTCGGGCCGATCAGGCGCGATTTGGACCCCTCCAGCGCGGCCTTTACTTTGACCATATCGAGCACGGGAATGCCTTCGGTGATTGCAATGATCAGCGCGACCTCCGCATCGATAGCCTCGCAAATCGCGTCACCAGCAAAAGGCGGCGGCACATAAATGCAAGATGCGGTTGCGCCGGTTTCCGCAACCGCTTCGCGCACTGTGTTAAACTGCGGCACGCCAATATGTTCGGTGCCGCCTTTGCCCGGTGTGACACCCGCAACCATCTGGCTGCCATAATCAAGCGCCTGCTGCGTGTGGAATGTACCCGTATTGCCGGTCATCCCTTGCGTTATAACTTTGGTGTCTTTGTTGATGAGAATGGACATTCTTCTGAAATCCTTCGATTATCTAATAAGCCAAACGGCGAATGAGGCCGCGACAATTATTGCAATTTGAAACAGTGCCAACGGCAACCAATGCCGCCGATTTCTTCTATCCACCAGCAATGTGCACACTGGCCCGGCGAGAAGAGCCGGTACTAGAAAAGGTCGGAACCATGCACACACCCATGCGAGCACGAACGCGACCACTCCGGCTAATCCGATGATCCACCTGCTGTCTTTAAGAGTGGAGGGCTTAACGCGCTTTGGGTAGCCTGACAAAACCATCACGCCAGCGAGCTATCCAGCGCCTTACACGCCGCAAGCAGTTCCTCGACCGCGTCGGTGCTGACTTTGAGGTTGGTTTTCTCTTCCTCGGTGAGTTCGATTTCGACAACGTCTTCGGTGCCGCCCGCGCCGATTACTGTCGGAACGCCGACATAGAGGCCATCAAGGCCGTATTTGCCCTCAACATAGGAGGCTGATGGCAGGATGCGTTTTTGATCGCCGAGATAGGCTTCGGCCATCGAAATCGCCGAGGTAGCCGGCGCGTAATATGCCGAGCCATTGCCGAGGAGTTTCACGATCTCACCGCCGCCAGCGCGGGTGCGCTGGACGATCGCGTCGAGGCGGTCTTCGGAAATGCCCTTGATCTTGGCCATATCCTTCACCGGAATGCCGTTGATGGTGGAATAGGACAGGACGGGGACCATAGTGTCGCCATGGCCGCCGAGCACAAAGGCGTTCACGTCCTTCACCGAAACATCAAACTCCCATGCAAGGAAGGTCGCGAAACGCGCGGAGTCCAGCACGCCTGCCATGCCAACCACTTTGTTATGCGGCAGGCCGGAAAATTCACGCAATGCCCATACCATCGCATCCAATGGGTTGGTGATGCAGATCACGAAAGCGTCGGGCGCGTTATTCTTAATGCCTTCGCCAACCGCTTTCATAACTTTCAGATTGATACCGAGCAAATCATCGCGGCTCATACCCGGTTTGCGCGGCACGCCGGCGGTCACGATGATAACATCCGCGCCAGCAATATCGGCGTAATCATTGGAGCCGGTAATTTTTGCGTCAAACCCCTCGACCGGGCCACACTGGCTAAGATCAAGTGCCTTGCCCTGCGGCATACCCTCGGCAATGTCGAACAGGACGATATCGCCCATTTCCTTCTTCGCGGCGAGGTGGGCGAGCGTGCCGCCGATCATGCCGGAGCCGATCAGCGCAATCTTGTTACGTCCAGTGTTGGCCATAAGTGCAATAGTCCTTTTGTGCACGCGGGACCCGTTGAAGCCTGCCAAACTGGCGCACCCATCGTCCCGCGACAAAGCACACCCGGCGTTTGCGGGGGAATTAAGCGGGTCCAGGGGGGATTGCAACCGCAAAGCCCTGCGCGCAACAAACTATCTTTGCAAATAGTTCGCAATTGCATTTAGGGAGCGTGATTTTACTTAGGGAGCGTGATTTTACGTATTGCCGTACGCCTGCCGCGCGTAATGTGGCCCGGCGCCGTCAACCGACGGCGTGCTTCTGCATGTCGCCATCTTCCTGCGCCAGCAGCATAGCGGCCAGATAATCGGGGACGGCGCGGCTGAAATAGAAGCCTTGACCCAACGTGCACCCTGCTTCGCGCACGCTGCGGACCTGCCCGATCGTTTCCAGACCCTCGGCCACAATATCCATTTCAAGTTTAGAGCCAAGCTCTGCCACGGCGTGGATAATCGCATCGGTTGTCTTTCCGACATTGGGCCCGGAAACGAAGCTGCGATCGACCTTGATCTTGCTGAAGGGGTATTTCTGGATATAGCCGAGCGAGGAATAGCCGGTCCCAAAATCATCGAGCGCGAACCGCACGCCAATTGCCGACAGTTCTTTCATGAAATGTTCGGTTGCGCCGTTATCCTCGAGGAACAGGCTCTCTGTCACCTCCAGTTCCAGACGCGAGGGGTCGAGACCTGCTTCGCGCAGCGCATTGATAATACCCAGCGTTGCACCGGGCGCTTTGATTTGAAGCGGGGACAGATTGACTGCCAGGGTCACATCATCGGGCCATTGCGCGGCGGCTTTTGCGGCATGTGCCGTTATCCAGTTGCCCAGCGTCACGATCACGCCCGTTTCCTCGGCGACCGGGATAAATTCATCCGGTTTCAGCTCTCCCTTCTCAGGGTGGAACCAGCGGACCAATGCCTCGAATGTTTTGATCCGGCCGGTTTCCAGATCAATAATCGGCTGAAAGAAGATCGAAAGTTCGTCCTTGACGATAGCATAGCGCAGCTCTGCCTCAATTTCACGGCGACGGACCAGATCGCGGCTCATCGTCGCGTCATAGAAACAGGACTGGCGGCGGCCATTAACCTTGGCATGATATAATGCCAGATCGGCATTCTGCATCAGCGCATCGGCATCGCCGCCATCGTCGGGCAGCAGAGCGATACCGATGGACGCGCCGATCTCCAGCCGCTCACCGTCAATACGCATCGGGCGCATGATTTCAGCGTGGACTTTGCTGGCGAGACGTTCGCTTTCCTTGCGGTCGGCTACTTCGCAAAAAATGATAAATTCGTCGCCGCCAAAGCGCGATATCGTGGCATGCTGCGGCGCCACGGCATTTAATCGGTTGGCGACTTCAAGCAGAATGCGGTCACCGACCGGATGCCCAAGCAGATCGTTCACTTCCTTGAACCGGTCGAGATCCATCCAGAACAATGCCAGCATTTGGCCGTCTTCGATATGCATGAGCTTTTCGATGACATCCTGGTTGAGGCCCGCCCGGTTGGCGAGGCCGGTCACAACGTCGGTTCGTGCCAGAACGCGCATCTTCTCCGCCAGCTCTGCACTGGTTTCCGCGGCGCTGATCGAATCGCGCAATACCTTGAAAACATTGAGAGTGATCGACGCCATCGCGGGCAGCAGAAGCAGCATATTCACGGCAAGAAACAGAAGAGGAAGCGATCCGAGATAGAGCGAGACGCAGAATATCGGCAGAACGACAAGCCCCAGCTGACCCAGAGCGATCGCCGGACGGCCAGCGTTGCGGGCGCAAATGCCAACCCCGTAACACATGGCGTTGGCGATCATCAGCACGTCCAGCGGGGCGCTGATATCCAGCAACAATGTTTGCGCTGCAATGACGCCCAGGATCGCGGCATAGCTGAGCGCACCCTTTTCATAAGAAAGTTCCATCGCTCTGGTGGTGTAGGATCTGGTCTCGCTCAGGTAGGAGCGTACCGATATTATCCGGCTTACGGCAATTCCGCACAGGATTGCCGACGTAACGTACAGCCAGAATTCACCGCTGAGAAAGGCGACCAAACCGCTGGAGGCGACGCCGTTCAGGGCACCGATGATCAGGCTGGCAGGCTGGGTGTAGAGCGTTCGCACCAAAATGCGCCGGACACGCTCTGACACCGGGTCCGTTCGCCTGATCCGGGACCTGAGCTTCTGTGCAGTCCCTGAGGTAATGCCCTTCAACATGGTGATGGCACTAAAGCGCAGGCGTCACTTTTTGGTTAACAGGAATTTACGGTTGTAACATTGGCAAAAAATTATGTGGTTCGGGGGCCCGAAACAGCGTTAAAACGCTGCGTCATCCGAGCCGCGCTAACCGACCGCGTTTTTGCGCTGAATTTCGGCAGCCATCCGTTTGTCCAATGTGCGGCATACACCAATCCACCAATCATAGGCTTCCCGGTCGCCGGCCGTAAACGCATCTTCTGCGCATTTTGCCGCTTCGCTGGCGGCAGACAGGCCGTGCTGCGCAAAATGCCGCAAGGCCGCTTGCATTAATGGATTATTGCAGCCAAGCCCGTTGGAAAGCTGGCCGTTATCATTGGCCACGCGCAGTATCGGGCGGCGCGACAGTGCGCGCGCCACCGGCGATAACGCACGATCACCGTTTGAGCTATTACCGTTTGAGCCACGCGCTGCAGCGAAATGGATTGTCATATCTTTGCAAGTCTTTCGATGTGTAAAATACTGTAACCCGCCATAGCCCGGCGGTGCTAAGCCTTTGTTCTGACTTAGGGTTTCATGGGCGTTAACCTATCGCTATGTAACGATTTTACCGGTCCTACTGGGTTTTTCCCGGATCATTGATCCAGCGTCCGCTATTGGCATATTCCGGCCTCACTCCGCCGCTTTGCGGCAGGTTTTCCGCTTCGAAAATCTGGTCACCGCCGCGCTGCTGGATCTGGGCGGAATAGGCTGGGGCGGGGGCTTTTGGCGCGCTGCGCTGCGTTTCAGCGACGGCTTTCAGCCGCGCATCCTCAAATGCCTTCTCCAGTTCCAGAGGATCGGGCGCGGATGCGTCACCGGCCACGGCGCCGCTCGCTGAACGGCTGTTTCTGCGGGCTGCAGGTTCATTACCGGCATAGCGCGCGCGGAATGCGGAGGGTTTACCCGCCGAACCGTTAAATTTATAGAACCGGTGCGCGCCGATGGTTCCGATATGATCGAGGCTGGGGGCCCAATACGGATAGATCCAGACGGTGTGGTAATGTGTCGCCAGGCCGACCGGTTCGTACACCTGACCGGACAGGGAATCCTGCGCAACACGCTGCGCCTTGGCCCATGCGCCGCTGCCTGGTGTGCGCTGCATGCTGCCATCGCAGGTGAAGGAGAACTGGCAGCCTGTACGCCGCTCTGATCCCTGGAACACCACCCCGCATACGCTGTTGGGATAGCTTGGATGAGCGACACGGTTCAGCACGACCTGCGCGACCGCGCGTTGTCCGGCAGTCGCTTCGCTTGCCGCCTCGTAATAAATTGCATTGGTCATGCATTGCAGCGCGCGGGCCTGGCTCAGGCCTGCACCGCGCGCCATAAATGCGCGCGCTGCGGGCCCGGCATTGCTGGCCGCTGCCAATTCGCTTGCTTCGCTTTCGCCAGTGCCGGACATGTCGAACACGGCCAGCGAGGTGTTGTCCAGATCAAGCGCGGCACGGGGCGCATCTTCGAGATAGTAGAACGCTGACCCGGGAAAGCTATTGCCCGATTGCTCGAACGGCATCGCAACCACTTTCGCGGTGAGCCCGGCGGCAGGCTCGCCGGTATCGGATGCTTCCCATTCCGCCGCGGCAGCCATCGCCGGTACAGCAAATGCAATGGCGAGCGCGGCAACGCGCCGCCCGCTATGTTGTATCCCCGTAAAGGCAGATATACCTGCCGCGATTGTCCCGGCCAACTGCGCGGTGCTCATCCTTTGTCGCAAAGGCGTCGCAGCGGCCGCGCTTTTCTGGCTCATACGGGCCTGAAACCGCGCAGTGCGTTCGATTGCAGAGAGGGGGGCACTATCGGTCAAAGCGGTCCTTTGTGGTCTTACGCTGCGGGTTAAACGACCGCGCGGCGCGCGTATCACGGGCGCCATGCAGCTGCGAGGCGCAAATTGTGACTGTCCCTTAGCGGTACAGCGGCAAGACAGCGTTAAATGGTATGATAAACGCTTCGTTACGCTGCATTTTCTCGCGCTGCATTCCTGCGACAAATCCTTGGCGCCCAATATATTCGCTCTTGCGGGGTTCTGCTTCTGCGCCTATCCGGCAGGCGACGTCATAGGTTGTCTGTGTAATGCAGACCTAAGAGGGAAAGATGTGCGGGGAGCGTCCCCAAGCCATCTGCTGCCCCCGCAACTGTGACCGGGGAGTGCCGCCTCCAACAGGCCACTGGATTGCTGTTTGCGCAAACCGGGAAGGCGGAAGCGGCGCGATGATCCGGGAGCCAGGAGACCTGCCTAGACGCGTCGTTCGAGCTGGCGGGCGGGGTGTACCGATGGCGGATGGAAAGGCGCAAAAACATGCGCCTGCCCCGTCATGAGCGATAGTGCTTATGATCGGAGTTTTTATGTGTAAATACCTGCTATTACTTGGTTGTTCTGCCGCTATGTCTGCTGCCCCCGCCGCTGCGCAGCAGGTGGGGGAACCGCGCAGCGCCATAATTTATGATGACGATGGTAATGCCGTCAGCAGCGTCTATGGCTTCGCGCGTACCGATGAAGCCCAAATCACGGTAACAGCCACCGGAACCCGCTCCGAAGTTGAAGATACTGGCCAAGCTGTCAGCATTATCACGCGCGATGAAATTGAGGATGTCCAGGGGGCTGACATCACCCGCGTTTTGGAACGTGCACCGGGCGTGGCCTTCAGCCGCAATGGCGGGCTTGGCGCAGTCACCAGCGTGCGTGTCCGCGGCGCGGAGGCGGAGCAATTGCTGGTTCTGGTCGATGGTGTCAGGGTGGCCGATCCGGCCTCCCCATCGGGCGGGTTCGATTTCGGCAATCTGCAAACCGGAAACATCGCCAAAATTGATTTGCTGCGCGGGTCAAATTCCACCATTTGGGGCAGCGATGCGGTCGCCGGGGTTCTGGCCGTCACCACCCGCGCGGAAACCGGCCTGTCCGCCAGCGCCGAATATGGCGCGCGCGATACCTTTTACGGCACCACCGCAGGCGGCATCGAGACCGATCTGCTCTATGCCGGTCTGTCGGGCAGCTATTTGACCACGGACGGTTTTTCGTCAGCTGCCAATGGCGCAGAGGCTGATGGGTTTGAGCAATGGGATATTTCGGGTCGTTCCAGCCTTTATCTCAATGACCGGATCACGCTGTTCGCCCGCGGGCGCTATGCCGAAGGTGAGCTGGAAATTGACGGCTTTCCCCCGCCAGCATTTGCCTTCGCTGATACGGATGAGTTTTCCAAAACACAGCAATATTCACTGGCGGCGGGCGCATTGTATGATAGCGGCCCGCTGTTCCTGAACGCCGCATACTCTGTCGCTGATACCGAACGGCAGAATTTCAATCCCGAATTCGGCAGTGATCCTGGCTTCACCAGCGATGGCCATTCTGACCGGGCCGAACTGCGGGGCGAGTGGCGGCCGATTGGCCCCCTGATCGTGAATTTCGGTGGCGAGAGCGAATGGACCAGTTTCGAAACGGGCTTCACTGCGCGTCAGGAAACCCGCATCAGCGGCGTTTATGCACAGCTCGGCATCGAATTCGGCCGCCTGTCGGGCCATATTGGTGCGCGGCATGATGACCACGCCGATTTTGGCGGCGCAACCAGTTTTGGCGCGGATATCAGTTACGAAGTGGCTGATGATATCCGTATCAAGGCGAGCGTGGGGGAGGGGTTCAAAGCGCCCAGCCTGTTCCAGCTATTCTCCGATTTCGGCAATGCCGCGCTAACGCCCGAACAAAGCACCAGCTTTGATCTGGGCATTGCGTGGAATAACCGGAATGATGCGTTTTATGCGGGCGCAACCGCATTCAAGCGCAAGGGCGAGAACCAGATCGAGTTTATTTCCTGCTTTGGGGTAACCAGCGCAATCTGTACTGACCCGGACAATCCGCGCCCGTTTGGAACATATGACAATGTCGGCAACGTCCGTGCGCAGGGCGTGGAACTGGAAGCGGGTGCCAACCCTTCAGAAACATTCAGCGTGCGCGCCGCCTATGCCTATGTCGTTACGGAAAACCGTTCGGCGGGTGCAGCGAATGAGGGTAACGACCTGGCGCGCCGCCCCAACCATGCGCTGACATTCTCCGCCGATTGGGCAACGCCGCTTTATGGCTTGACGCTTGGCGGCGATATCCGGCTGGTGAGCGATAGTTTTGACAATGCCGCAAACACGGCAAAGCTGGAGGGCTATCACCTGTTTACTTTGCGCGCATCCTTGCCCGTCACGGCCGATTTTGAACTGTTTGGCCGGATCGAGAATGTGACGGACGAGGCGTATCAAACCGCAGCCGGCTTTGGCTCGGCGGGCCGGGGCGCGTTTGTTGGGGCGCGGACCAGCTTTTGATCCGCCTATTGCCCGTTCTTGCCAGCCTGGCTCTGGTTGCTTGCGGGCAGGCGGAGCCAGCGCGCGAGAGCACAACAGCCCCCACCATCGTCAGTCTCAATCCCTGCACCGATGCCATTCTGGCGGAGGTTGCAGGGCCTGAGCAACTGCTGGCACTGTCCCATTACAGCCACGCGCCGCAGTCAACGTCGATGAATGTGGCCAAAGCGCAGCAATATGGCGTGACCGGCGGGACAGTGGAAGAAATTCTGGCGCTGCAGCCTGATATTGTCGTGGCCAGCAGTTTCATGCCGCCCGCAGCGCGGGCCGCGCTGGATGATCTGGGCATCCCGGTGGTCACATTCGGGATTGCCGCCACGATCAGCGACAGCCATCAGCAGATACGCGATCTGGCCAGGCTGGCCGGTGCGGAGGATCGCGGCGAAAGGCTCATCGCCAGAATTGACCGTGCGCTGGATTCCGCGCTGTACGATGGCGACCCGCTCAGCGCAGTGGTATGGCAGCCATCGGGCATTGTCCCAGGCGACAATGCGCTGGTGAGCGCGATGATGCGGCACAGCGGCCTTACCAGTCACAGCGCCGCGATTGGGATGGAACAGGCGGATTATCTGTCACTGGAAGCGATGCTGGCCAATCCGCCAGACATATTGCTGATTGCCGGGCAGGAACGGTCGCAACACCATCCGGCACTGGCGAAGCTTGGCGGGACCCACCGCGCTATATTGGATAGCGGCCTGCTATATTGCGGCGGCCCGACGATTATCCGTCTGCTACACCGGCTGGCGGACGTTCGGGATGCGGCGCTATGAAACGGGTCAATCTTGTCGTGCTCGCGCTGCTCGCGCTGGCTGTGCCTCTCTCGCTCTTGGCGGGCCGCGTCTGGCTGGATTTCGGCGCGACACCCAATGCGATGGTAATTCTGGCCGAGTTGCGCTTACCGCGCGCAATACTCGCCATAATTGTCGGGGCAGGGCTGGGCGCGGCCGGGGCGGCGATGCAGGGATATTTGCGCAATCCGCTGGCTGATCCGGGATTGTTCGGGATCGCACCGGGCGCAGCCTTGGGCGCGGTGGCAAGTTTCTGGTTCGGCTATTCCGCCAGCGCGTGGCTGTTGCCCGCTTTCGCGCTGACAGGTGCGGCGGGGGCGATGGCTTTGCTTGCGCTCATCGCGGGGCATACTGGCGGTATCGCCCTGTTTACGCTGGCGGGAATGATGATCGCGAGCGTTGCAGGCGCGTTGATGAGTCTCGCGATCAGCTTCGCGCCCAATGCCTTTTCCATGAGCGAGATTGTCACTTGGCTGATGGGCGCGCTGACCGACCGTAGCTGGCGCGAAGTATATCTGGCGGCGCCGCTGACGCTGGCGGGCATCATGTGTTTCTGGCTGGCGCGGCGCGATCTCGATGCGCTCATCCTTGGCGATGCCGCCGCGCGGTCAATGGGTATGCGGCCCGGCGTGCTGCAGGTCTGGCTGATCGCAGGCGTCGGCCTGACAGTGGGCAGCGGCGTTGCGGTGGCGGGCATTATTGGCTTTGTCGGCCTGATCGTGCCGCATCTGACACGTCCCTTTACCGATCGCCGCCCGTCCAGTCTGATCGTGCCGAGCGCGCTTGCGGGGGCTTTGCTCGTGCTGGTCGCCGATAGCGCGGTGCGCATCCTGCCCACTGTCACAGAGCTGCGCCTTGGCATTGCGCTCAGTCTGATCGGTGCGCCGTTCTTCCTGTGGTTGCTGCTACGGATGCGGCGCGGTTATTCAGGAGGATTGCTGTGAGCCTGTCTGTCCAACACGCCACTGTCAAAGGCAGGATTGCTGATGTCTCGGCGACTTTTCAGCCGGGGCACATCACCGCGATATGCGGCCCCAATGGCGCGGGTAAATCGACGCTGTTATCTGTGCTCACCGGTCTGCTCGCGCCCGGTACAGGCCGCGTGACGCTGGGCGGGGCTCCGCTGCTTTCTTTGCCACCTGTAGAGCGGGCCAAGCGCATCGGATATCTGCCCCAAAACGGCGAAGCGGCATGGGATGTGTCCGCCGGCAATCTGGTCGCACTGGGCCGGATGCCGCACCGCGATGCCGCCGCCGCTCCGGTAGAGGCCGCGCTGGAGGCGCTGGATCTGGGTGCGCTTAAAAACCGGCCGATGTCGCAGCTATCGGGCGGCGAGAAAGCGCGCGCATTATTGGCCCGCGTGCTGGCGGGGGAGCCGGACTGGATATTGGCCGATGAGCCGCTGGCCGCGCTCGATCTGGCGCATCAACTGGCACTGATCGGCCATCTGCGGCGTGAGGCCAATGCCGGAACCGGTGTCGTCATCGTGCTGCATGATCTGGCGATGGCAATGAACCACGCCGACCGCGTGCTGGTGCTGAATGATGGCGAGTTGGTGGCGGAAGGCGGGCCGATGGAGGCGCTTTCGAGTGCCAACGTAAACACGGTCTGGGGCGTTACAACGCAGTGGATTGGCACACAGGGCGCAATGGCACTGGTGAGTGGTTCAGGATCTAATCATGCACGCACTCCAGGGCGATGAGCAACATACCGGTATCGGTCTACGCCGCGGGGTGCAGGGGGCGGGGTGCAGGGGGCGGGGTGCAGGGCGCGGGGTGCAGGGCGCGGGGTGCAGGGCGCGAGGTTCAGCACACGTCTCATCGCATCGAACCGGTTGCGATTGACCGGTGTCAGCGTGATGGTTTGATATCGCTGTGGCCGGCGCTGGGGGACATGGCAGCTGGCAGGATATTATTCGATCCTGACGCATAGGCGATTTCGTTTTATCCGGCGACCCCTTGACGACAGCGTAGCGGGCGGCAGGGTTTCACAAAAAACCCCGCCACCCGGTTGAGCGGCGGGGGTTTTTCCCTCGATGGTGCTACCGTTCCTCGTCGCCGGTCAGGCCGCGTGCTTCGAGCATTGGTGTCACATCGGGCGCGCGTCCGGCGAAATTGTCGAACATTTCGAAATAATCCATCGTGCCGCCGCGGCTGAGCACGGTGGCGCGGTAGTGATCGCCATTTTCGCGGGTCAGGCCGCCATTATCGATAAACCATTTGCGGCTGTCTCGGTCCAGCATCTCGGTCCACAGATAGGAGTAATAGCCCGAGCTGTAGCCAGCGGGGCTGGAGAAGATGTGATTGAAGTAAGTGCTGCGGTAACGCGGCGGCACCAGACCGATTTCAAGGCCCAATTCTTCCAGCGATTTCCGTTCAAATGCGTCCACCGCTTCGGCCGTGTTGATCGCCGCGGCTTCCTCTGGCGACAAGGCGTGCCATTTCATATCGAGCAGAGCCGCCTCAACCACTTCGCCAAAATCATAGCCCTGGTTGAACTTCGCAGCATCCTCGATCTTTTGGATCAGCGCGTCGGGAATGGTTTCGCCGGTTTCGTGATGCTTGGCATAGTTTTGCAGAACAGAGGGGTAGGTCGCCCACATCTCATTGACCTGGCTTGGATATTCGACAAAGTCGCGGGCAGTCGCGGTGCCTGAAACCGATGCATAGTTCTGGTCCGCGAAAAAGCCGTGCAGCGCGTGGCCAAATTCGTGGAACAGCGTGTTCACATTGTCAAAGCTGACCAGTTGCGGTTCACCCTCAGCCGCCTTGGGGATATTCAAGACGTTATAGATCACTGGCTTGGTATCTTTGAGGTAGGTTTGCGGCACGAAGTTGCTCATCCATGCGCCGCCGCGTTTGGACGGGCGCTGGAACGGATCGAAATAGAACACGCCCATCTCGCTGCCATCGGCCTCAAACACGGTGTAGGTCGTCACATCAGGATGATAGACGGGCAGATCGCTGCGCTGTTCAAAAGTAATCCCGTAAAGCTGCGTCGCGGCGTAGAAAATGCCGTTTTCCAGCACCGATGTCAGTTCAAAATATTGCTTCACTTCCTCTTCATCAAGGTCGTAACGCTCTTTGCGGACCTGCTCTGCATAGCGGTACCAATCCCACGGTTTGACATCAAAATCACCGCCGGTCTTTTTGATTTGCGCGTTCAGAACACCGGCCTCTCGGCGCTGTGTTTCGGCGAGCGGGCCGACCATTTGCTCCATAAAGTCGAGCGCGGTCTTGGGCTCTTTCGCCATGCGGTCATACATGGTGTAGGTCGCCCAGTCAGGATTGCCGAACAATGCGGCTTTCTGCGCACGGAGGCTGGCAATTTCGGCGAGGATCAGGCGGGTGTCGTTCTCGCCCCCCTGATCGGCGCGGTTGACGCTGTTGGTAAACAGTTTCTCACGGACAGCGCGGTTTTCCAGATTGGGCAGAAGCGGCTGCTGCGTCGTGTTTTGCAGCGGAATAACGAATTTGCCCGCCATTCCGCGCTCTGCTGCGGCTTTGGCAGCGGCCTCGATATCGGTATTGGACAGACCGGCCAGTTCCGCCCGGCTATCGACCACTAACGCGCCAGCCACGGTCGCGTCGCGGACCATCTTGCCAAAGGCGGTGGTTTTTTCCGACAGGGCGGTGTTGATTGTTTTGACCTGTTCCTTCTGGTCTTCGGTCAACTGCGCACCGGCGTGCACCATATCGGCATAGGTCCGCTCCAGCAGTGTGGTATCCTCGACATTCAGATCCAGACTATCGCGCGCATCGTACACGGCTTTCACGCGGGCAAACAGAACCGGATCCAGCGTAATCGCATCGCTATGTGCGGTGAGTTCGGGCGAGATTTCCTCTTCAATTGCATCCAGCCGGTCGGTGGTGTTCGACCCGGTCAGCGCGAAAAACACATTTGCCACACGGTTCAGCATCGCGCCCGAGATTTCGAGCGCCACGATCGTATTATCGAAATTGGCTTGCGCTGGATTGTTTTTGATCGCGTCTATTTCGGCGTTGTGAATGTCCATCCCTTGACGGAAAGCGGGTAGATAATCGGCCTCGGTAATCTTGCTGAAATCGGGCGCTTGGAACGGCAGAGTGCTGTCGGTTGCGAAATAGCCGCTGCCTGCGGGGATCGCGCTGAACAGGGCGGTCGTTTCCTCGCTCAACTGGCGCGGCGGACCATCCACTTTGGTACAGCCCGCAACAAGGGCAAGCGCCATCGCGCTGGCGGCAAGAAATTTCAGTTTCATGATATTCAGTCTCCGGTCCGTTCCGTTCCAACCGCAGTCCCCCGACCGCGTTGCTGGTACATTGTCGCTGAATGCGCTTGAACCGGAGATTGATAGTCTTGGCAAGAGGCGTTTGTCGAACAGGACCACAGATCATATGCCGGTATGGTTTGCGGTATCGGATAAATTCGCAATATGGTGCAGAAGCCGCGCTGATACCTCCCCCGCTCAACATTCTGGCTGAACCCGAAGTGACAAGTGGGTTTGACAGAACTATTTATGGCTCGAAGTTAATCCCGGGCGGTGAACCAAGGCGGGACTGGAATTATGGCGGGCAAGCCAAGCTTGACGTCACGCATCTATTATCTCTGCCCGAGAGTTTTGAGATGACAGTCGGAGTGTCTCCGTCATGGCAGGATCCCAATGATCCATTAGAGAGGGAGAAGGAAACGAAAGCCTTCATGTCGCTGGATGTGATACTCCATCAATGGAAATGACAGGAAATATGCAGATGACGGCCCAGCACCGAATAGCGCGCGCAGCAGGTGGACGGCTAAGCCGCCTCCGCGATAACCTTGTCGCGCCCGCTATCTTTTGCGCGGTATAGCGCCTTGTCAGCGGCGGCCAAGGCTTCCTCTATTGTTTCATCGGGGCTTAGCGCCGCCAGGCCGATGGAGGCGGATACGCGCAGACCGTCTATCCGCTGGCCATCTACGCGCAGCTGATCGGAGATTTTGGCCACGCGTTCGCGCAAAGCCTCTGCAGTGGATAGCGCGGTTGCGCGGTCCAGCCCGTTGAGCAGGATAGCAAATTCCTCGCCGCCCAATCGCACCGATACATGCGGCCCGCCGGGCAGGTCCGTGATCAGTTTTGTCAGCACTCCGGCAGATGTTTCAAGCACCTGATCGCCAACCGCATGGCCGAACCGGTCATTGATCCGTTTGAAATAATCAAGATCAAGCGCAAGCAGAAATGCGGTTTGGGTCCGCGTCTGCTTGGCGATCTTTTCAAAGAATGCGCGGCGGTTGAGCAATCCGGTCAGCGGATCACGTTCTGCCAGTTCTTTGGAACGCGACAGGGCCCGCTTCAATTCATAGCTCAGCCGGCGGTTTTCAACCAACGTCTCTGCTGATCTGCGATGTTCCTTACCCGATCCCAGTGCATAGGAAACGATCCCGCAACCCGCGAAGACGACAAAGCCAGTTACCCCCCAGTTGAAACTGGCACTCGCTATCGTGACCAGGCCGATCACGGTGGTCATGAACACGGCGTAATATACAAACAGCAATCGGGGAAGCGGACCGAATAATGCGCATCCGAGGCTGACACCGATTATTGCAACGGTCAGAATAATCAGTGCCAGCGGATGCCAGATTGCGCCGACGGCGAGGGGTAGCAGCAGCAGGGCCCAGAAAAACCCGCTGACAACGGCGCTGAATTTCGCGAATGCCAGCTCCTCTTCATAGGGTTCATAATTGACCAGTTTACCGCGCAGCTTGCGCCATGAATGGCGGACAAAAAGGATTGAGAAAAGCCGCCAAGCTATCGGTACTGCAAATATCTCTCCGCCGGGCATACCCAGCGCCGCCGCGACACAGGCGGACCAGCCGATAAGGTTGGCAATATGCGTGCGTTTTTCCAGCTCTGCGACCGCGCGGACAATCTCCAGCTGAACCTCCGTTGCCCACTCGGCGTGGCGCTCGGTCGGCACATCTGCGTTCGGTCTGGACCATTTCGAGAGAAAAGATTGCAGCAAATAAAACTCCTGGAGGCTTCTGTGTAACCGGCAAATCTTAAGCAATTACCGCAAGCCGGTATGAATTAGGTCAGAATTGAACCTTTTTTGAAATGAGCCGGATCATTCCGTCTGACCATTGATTGTTTATGCGTCGGGGATGCTTTGACGGATCACTTGACTCAGCTGAACATTGCAGGAACACGCGCACCCTATGGCTCTTACACACCTCTCTGCCCAATCGAGGCGCGCCGCATGTTGACCAAAATCAAGGTTCGCGGCGCGCGTGAGAACAACCTCAAGGGGATTGATATCGATCTGCCGCGCGATGCGCTGATCGTGATCACTGGCCTGTCGGGCAGCGGCAAATCATCGTTGGCGTTCGACACGATCTACGCCGAGGGGCAGCGGCGCTATGTCGAGAGCCTTTCTGCCTATGCGCGGCAGTTTCTCGAAATGATGCAGAAGCCCGATGTCGAGCATATTGACGGGCTATCCCCGGCGATTTCGATCGAGCAGAAAACCACCAGCCGCAACCCGCGCTCCACTGTCGCCACAGTAACCGAAATATACGATTATATGCGGCTGCTATGGGCGCGGGTGGGGGTACCCTATTCGCCGGCAACCGGTTTGCCGATCGAGGCGCAAACCGTTTCCAATATGGTCGACCGGGTAATGGAATTGCCCGAAGGGACACGGCTGTATTTGCTCGCCCCGGTGGTGCGCGGGCGCAAGGGTGAATATCGCAAGGAACTGGCTGAGTGGCAGAAGGCGGGTTTTACCCGGGTGCGGGTCGACGGCGAATTCTATGCGATTGAGGATGCGCCCGCGCTCGACAAGAAATTCAAGCATGATATCGAAGTTGTGGTGGACCGGCTGGCGATCAAGCCGGATCTGGAAACCCGGCTGGCCGATAGTTTTGAAACCGCGCTGAAACTGGCTGACGGTTTGGCCTATGTCGATCTGGCAGACGGCGTTGTTCCCGGGCGTGAGCAAGAGGAAGCCTCGGGCGGGCAGATGAAAGGCGCAGGATTGCCCGCGAACCGGATCGTCTTTTCGGAACAGTTTTCCTGTCCGGTGTCCGGCTTCACGATTGAAGACATTGAACCGCGCCTGTTCTCCTTCAATTCGCCCCAGGGGGCCTGTTCGACCTGTGACGGGCTGGGCGAAAAACAATTGTTCGATCCGCAATTGGTCGTGCCGAATGAAGAACTGAGTTTGAAAAAGGGCGCGGTGGTGCCGTGGGCCAAATCCAACCCGCCATCGCCCTATTACATGCAGGTGCTTGGCAGTCTGGCCAAAGCCTATGCGTTCAGCCTTGATACGCCGTGGAGCCAGCTGGAGCCGGACCAGCGGATGATCATTCTGCATGGCACCGGCGGTATGGCGGTTCCGCTGACGTTCAAGGACGGGCGTAAGACGTATACTGTGAACAAGGCATTTGAAGGGGTGATCGGCAATCTCAACCGCCGTCTGCGCCAGACCGAAAGCGCGTGGATGCAGGAAGAGCTCGCCAAGTTCCAAACCGCACAACCGTGCGAGACATGCGGCGGTGCGCGGCTGAATGAAAAGGCGTTGGCGGTGAAGGTTGCCGGCACGCATATCAGCGACCCCACGCGGATGTCCGTTTCGGATGCAAAAGAATGGTTCCTCGCGCTGGATGGTCAGCTGAACGAACAGCAAAGCCAGATTGCCAAGGCGATCCTGAAGGAGATTAACGAGCGGCTCGGTTTTCTCGATAATGTCGGTCTCGATTATCTCAATCTTGACCGGACGAGCGGCACTCTGTCGGGCGGGGAAAGCCAGCGGATCCGGCTCGCCAGCCAGATCGGCAGCGGGCTGTCGGGCGTGCTCTACGTGCTGGACGAGCCCAGCATCGGTCTGCATCAGCGCGACAATGACCGGCTCCTTGAAACATTGAAACGTTTGCGCGATCTGGGCAATACGGTGATTGTGGTCGAGCATGACGAGGATGCGATCCGTCAGGCAGACCATGTCGTCGATATCGGCCCCGGCGCGGGTGTGCGCGGCGGTGAAGTCGTCGCGCAGGGCACGCTGAAACAGGTTCTCAAATCAAAGAAATCGCTCACTGCCGATTATCTGACCGGCCGCCGGAAAATTGAAGTCCCCGCCAAACGCCGCAAGGGCAATGGCAGGACACTGACCGTTCACGGCGCGCGGGCGAACAATCTGCAAAATGTCACCGCCGCCATCCCGCTGGGCACCTTTACCTGTATCACCGGCGTATCGGGCAGCGGCAAATCGAGCTTCACTATCGACACGCTCTATGCCGCCGCAGCGCGCACGCTCAACGGGGCACGGGTGATTGCGGGCGCGCATGATAGAGTCACTGGCCTGGAATATTGCGACAAGGTGATCGAGATTGACCAGTCACCCATCGGCCGCACCCCGCGCAGCAACCCCGCCACCTATACCGGCGCTTTCACCAATATCCGTGACTGGTTTGCCGGCCTGCCCGAAAGCGGCGCGCGCGGGTATAAGCCGGGCCGGTTCAGCTTCAATGTGAAGGGCGGCCGGTGCGAGAAATGTACCGGCGACGGGCTGATCAAGATCGAAATGCACTTCCTCCCCGATGTCTATGTCACCTGCGAGGAATGCGGCGGGAAGCGGTATAACCGCGAGACGCTGGAAGTGAAATTCAAGGGCCTCTCCATCGCCGATGTGCTCGATATGACGATCGAGGATGCGGAGGCGTTTTTCAAGGCCGTCCCCCCCATCCGCGATAAAATGCACATGCTGAACGAGGTTGGGCTTGGCTATGTCAAAGTCGGCCAGCAGGCGACTACGCTGTCGGGCGGGGAGGCGCAGCGGGTGAAACTGGCCAAGGAACTCAGTAAACGCAGCACCGGCCAGACGCTGTATATTCTGGACGAGCCGACCACCGGGCTTCATTTTGAGGATGTACGCAAATTGCTGGAGGTTCTCCACCGGCTGGTCGATCAGGGCAATTCGGTAGTCGTGATCGAGCACAATCTCGATGTGATCAAAACCGCTGACTGGATCGTCGATATGGGCCCCGAAGGCGGCGTGCGCGGCGGGCAGGTTGTGGCCGAAGGCACTCCGGAACACGTCGCCGCAACGGCGGGCAGTTTCACCGGCGGCTATCTGAAGGATATGTTGGCAAAGGCCAAGTAGGCCGCCGAATAAGCTTGGTCATTGCGAACCGCGAAGCGGCGCGGCAATCCAGAGCGTCAGCGCGCTGGGCTCTGGATTACTTCGCTTCGCTCGCAATGACGAGAAAGGACGGCGGCGTGCGCGGCGGGTATTTGGCGGGGATGCCGGCGAAGTACTCCTCCCCAAAGCGGGGAGGGGGACCATCCGCAGGATGGTGGAGGGGCACCCTGACCATAATCCGTCCCTGTCTTAAGTGAAGAGCACCACTATTTCTCCCCTACCGCTTGCGGGAGGGACACCACTATCTCTCCCCGCCCTGGAGGGAGGGGCACCACTATTTCTCCCCTCCCTGGAGGGAGGGGCGCCACTTTTCTCCCCTCCCTTGAGGGAGGGGTTGGGGGTGGGTGTACCACGCCAATAATCCGCACCACCTCCCCCCGATGGGAATAGTCCGGGGCGGTACAATAAAGTGTGTTTCACGCAGAGGCGCAGAGAATAAGGAGGGGCGCGGAGGGGTTGGAAAAGGGATAGCGCACCGCCACTTTTTCGTCACCCCGGACTCGATCCGGGGTCCAGCTTTGAAGTCGCACAGCGCCAGCGTCTCAAACAAAAAACTTACTCTTGGAATGGCGGCGTTCTTATTTTTCGTCGCGCGGCTTTGGTACGTCCGACAACAATCTGGATAAATCGCGCTATAGTCGTGTGATTTCGCTTTGATTGCGTTTTTTCATCACTATCTGCTTGCACAGTGTTAAGGTTTATCTTAACAATATAGGCATATGAACGACTCGGATGACTTTTCAGATATCGACTGTGAACTCGTCCATGATGGGCGAGTTGGTCGTGTTTTGATGTCTAGGAAGGTCGTTGATGAATTTGTAGCACTAGAGTCCAGAAAGCAGGCGCAGTTGATATCGCGTGCAAAGCTATGGGCGGATGGTGTGCCACCAACGAAAGAGCAATTTAACGGTAATGAAGGCCGTTGTGGGGGCGAAAATGATCGAATGCTGGTTGCATTCAAGGCAAGGAAAATACGTCTTTATGGTTTTGTTCGTCACTACAAGAATATGAAAACTTTAATCATAATTGATATCGATATCGCAAAAAAACAAGACAAGGCAAATTCTCGAATTCTCACGAGAGCCAAAGTCGAAGCGGTGTCCTTTGACCAGAAATGTGGTGAATAATATGAGTAATATCTTTAACAAAATCGTCCAAACTGATGAGTTTAGAGAAGAGTATTTTGTAGCTGAGGCTCAAGCTAGGCTGGCGAACATCCTCGAAGAAAAGGGAGTGACTCGTGCCGAGCTTGCGAGGAAACTTGACATTTCGCGGGCGCGGGTAACTCAAATCTTTTCGGATGACGCGACCAATCTGACTCTTAGATTGCTGGCGAGGAGTTATTTGGCCTTGGGAGAGGAGCCAATCGTGATGACCAAAAGGGAATATGAACGGCTCCAAAGACGGGCTAGACATTCCCAATCTGAACAGCGGAAAAGAGTTGGTCATACGGACGAAAACCAAGAAGTGTTGACCGCTTCGTTGATTGCAGAATTGATGAGGTCAACTTCAGGCGGTCATACAGGCGAGTCTGAGAAGACGTCTCGTGGTAATGAAAATGCTCGCAACTGGTTAGAAGAGGGTTCAAATGTGATTTCGGTTCCATTTGGGAGGACGGCAAATGGCTAGATCAAAGGTAACTTCTATAGATAATACAGTTCCAAACCTGGAAGCTAACCAAGAAATTGATCCAGATATTTATAATGGTATTGCGAAGTGCGCTCAATTATTGGCTGTCCAATTGATTGAATCAAGTTTTAATATTACTCCTTCTTTTTTCGAAGAAATAGAAGAGGCTAATTTCAATATCGATGTAACCGATGTAAATGATTCGTTTGATGAGAAAAGCCGTATTGCATCCTGTATGTTTCAATTTGAAAACTATCGAAAACGAGGAAGAAAAAAAGTTTTCTCTTTGAAAGACAAGTTTGTGATTTTCTACCGCATACCTGCTGAATGTGATGAGTTTCACGCTATCGCGTTTGCTCGCAGGACGGGTTTGATGGCCGCCTATCCCTATTTTAGGGCGCATGTCGCTCAAACAGCATCAATGGCAAATGCCGAAGTGCCCATCTTGCCTACTGTTGCATCAATGCCGATTAAGAAACAAAGGCGAAATAATGTTAAAGGAGAGGCGTAATGCAAAACTTATGAGGGCATTCCGCCCCTTAGGAAATATGCGTTATGAGTACCTGTACTGATCGAAGTGGCGACACTTGGGAAATCTACAAAACTACTGGCGGATGGCGTTGGCGTCGGACTGCCAGCAACGGACGTATCGTCGGCGCGTCGACTGAGGCGTACGTTAACAAATCCGACTGTGAGGCGAATGCGCGACGCAACGGCATGACCTGCAACCCGACTTAGGACGGTAAGGTTGACAAGGGGGCCAGCACTTGCTGGTCTCCTAGTCTTCCCTGTCCTACACCCACCACCCCGTATAACAAATCCGGTTTCCTCCCACTCCCACAGGAGCAAACCGCATGACATTTTTTTCTTTAATCCCTCAAACGCCGGGCGCGGTGCATCCGCACGGCTTGGCTACCTCGCATAAGCTCGGGCGCGCGCCGAATACTTTGGGCGCCCTTGCGGTGCGCTGGTCGCGCACCGGGTCATGCCCGCTCTCCATTTATATTGGAGAGTGCGCATGACTTATCTCCCCGATCCTACCTCTTTCCAGCAGCCCTTTACGCCTGACCGGCAGGACCGGTTTCTGGAGGCGCTGGCGCTGTCGGGCAATGTCCGGCTGGCGTGCAGGGCGGTTTCTGTCGGGCCGAACACCGCCTATCGCTGGCGGCAATCCTGCGGCGAATTTGCGCTTGGGTGGGACCGGGCTTTGGTCGCGGCGCGGGCGGCGGTGGAGCAGGTGCTGGCCGACCGCGCGCTCAACGGGATTGATGAACCGGTCTTCTATCACGGCGAGGAAGTGGCGCGGCGGCGGCGTTATTCTGACCGACTCCTGCTTGCCCATCTCGCACGGCTGGATGCGCTGGCTGAACGGATCGAACGCCGCGATATCGAGGCGTCCGAACGCGGCAGAGAGCGTGAACGCGGTTCCGGGCTGGAACAGGATGCAGCAGAACAAAGCGCCTCCACCGCGTCCGCTCTGCCCCCACAGGCGCCATCACATTGTCCCGATTGCGGGGGAAATTGTGATGATCCGCGCGCCATCGCAATGGGGCTATTGCGGCCGGAGGATTGCCAGTGGCTGGAAAACCGGCTTTCGCGGATGGAGGATGCGCGCCCGCTCGGCGCGAAAACCCCGCAAGGTTTGGCAGCCGAGACGGGGCTATCTGCCGAGGATATTGAGGCGGTTCAGCTGGAAGCGTTTGAGGACAGAGTGCGCGAATGGTGGCTGGTCACCAATGCGCAGGAGTATCGCGCGTCCCGGAATTACGGGGATGGCCGGAGTTACGGGGATGGCCGGAGTTACGGGGATGGACAGCCTGGGGCAGAGGAGGCGGATCGCAATGCGTGATATTGTGCGTTTGGACTGTGTCCCACCTGTCCCTTTCCTACAGCGATATTGCGGCGCAGGCGGTTTCAGCTCACAATGTCGATCTCGACCCGTGCATGGCCTGAACTGATCAGACCGATTTCCTTGGCGGCGGCGCGGCTGAGGTCAATCGTGCGGCCGCGCGTGAACGGACCGCGATCATTGATGCGGACCACCACGGATTCGCCATTACGGCGGTTTGTCACGCGCACCTTGGTGCCAAACGGCAGCGTTTTATGCGCGGCCGTCATGGCGTGCATATTGAACCGCTCTCCATTGGCGGTCCGCCGGCCGTGGAACCGTTTGCCGTAATAGCTGGCAACCCCATTGCCGAGCGAGCGCGTGATCCGGGCATCCGGCTCGACTTCCGGCGCGATTTCGACAGGCGGTTCAATTTTGGAGATATCGACCGCATGATCGGGCATCTCCGGCGCTTCGGGCAGTGTTTCGAATGTCTCAAATTCGTCGGTAAAGCTGATTGCGTCAACCGAATTTGCGGCACCGGCACTGTCATTTGCGCCGGTATCGGCAAAGGCGGTTCCGCCCACTGCGGCAGCCAGCAGAGTGAACGCGGCGATGGAGACTTTGCGGCTTGTCTTGTCCATGCGCCGGCTTTTACAGGCTCGACGGCGTCAAATCATCCCATCGGGAGGCGTTCATCGCGGTTTTGGGGCCGTCCAGCGTGCGGATTGCGGCACACGGTGCGCAATCCCCTGTCCTACAGCAGGCGGGGCAGGGCATCTGTCGGGCTGCCGAATCGGTTCAATCGGGATGAGCTCTTGCCAGAGAGGTGCGATAATCCAGAGTTAGTTTTTGCGAATATCACAGCAAATCGGGCCGGAATTACTGTTGGGGCGACTTTTACCGGGACTGTTCCGCCGCGATGAGGGCGGACAGCAATGCGTTTTCGCGGTCTTGTCAAACGGGTATTCTGGGTTTGGCCAGAGACTGTTTCAAAACGCCGCCAAGAACCGCATGGCAGCGATCATTATATCAGGCCATCATCATAGAACACGCCGTCTATGGTTCACGTATGAGGGGGCTCGCCTGATCACGCGCGGCAAACGTGCCTGCGGACAGGAGCAGCCAGCTCAGCAATGCGCCGCCACGCTACCGGTCACGCTTGGCCAGCAGCCGCAAACGCAGCGCGTTGAGTTTGATGAAACCCTCTGCATCCTGTTGATCATAGGCGCCTCCGTCGTCCTCAAACGTGACGTGCTGCTCGCTATACAGGCTGTGGGGCGATTTGCGCCCGACAATATGGGCATTGCCCTTATACAGTTTCAGCCGGACCGTGCCGCTGACTTTTTCCTGGCTGAGGTCGATCGCGGCTTGCAGCATTTCGCGCTCCGGACTGAACCAGAAACCGTTATAGATCAGCTCGGCATATTTGGGCATCAGCTCGTCTTTCAGATGGGCTGCGCCGCGGTCGAGGGTTATCTGCTCGATCCCGCGATGCGCGCGGGCGTAAATCTCGCCGCCGGGCGTTTCATACATGCCGCGCGATTTCATGCCCACAAAACGGTTCTCGACCAGGTCAAGCCGCCCGATGCCGTGAATGCGGCCAAGATCATTAAGCGCCTCCATCAGTGTGGCAGGGCTCATGGCTGTGCCGTCAAGGGCAACACCGTCACCACGTTCAAAATCAATGGTGATATACTGAGGCGTGCCGGGTGCATCCTCTGGATTATCGGTCCGCGAGTATACGTAATCGGGGGTTTCCTCCCACGGATCTTCCAGCACTTTGCCTTCGCTCGAAGTGTGCAGCATGTTGGCGTCAGTCGAAAACGGGCTTTCGCCGCGCTTGTCTTTGGGTACCTGAATCTGGTGCTTCTCCGCCCATGCGATCAGGGCTGTGCGGCTGGTCAGTTCCCATTCGCGCCACGGCGCAATCACATGAATGTCGGGCGCCAACGCATAGGCAGACAATTCAAAGCGGACCTGATCATTGCCTTTGCCGGTTGCGCCGTGCGCGATGGCATCGGCATCGGTTTCACGCGCGATCTCGACCAGCCGCTTGGAGATAAGCGGCCGCGCGATCGATGTACCAAGCAGATAGTCGCCTTCATACCGGGCATTGGCACGCATCATCGGGAAGATGAAATCGCGGGCGAATTCCTCGCGCAGATCTTCAATATAGATATGCTTGTCAGGGATGCCCATCGCGCGCGCCTTGTCGCGGGCAGGCTCAATTTCCTCACCCTGGCCAAGATCGGCGGTGAATGTCACCACTTCGCAGCCGCGCTCTACCTCCAGCCACTTGGCGATGACGCTGGTATCGAGGCCGCCAGAATAGGCGAGAACTACGCGTTTGATATCAGACATTCAACTCATGCTCCGGTAGATAACAGGCCGCGCCGGTATCAGTCAGCGGGCAACACCGCAAAAGGTTTTGCTGCAAGATTAATCAGACCATGCGCAAGAAAAAGCCCCCTGCCAGCGGCAAGGGGCTCTTTAAGCTGCCCTATATGGCAGACGGATCAGCGTGCATTATGCAGCAACAGGTGCCTGCTTGCGGCGGCGGCGGCGGGCAAATGCCATTCCGCCAAGGCCAAGAGCCATCAGACCCAGAGCGCCAGGCTCGGGCACTTGCGCACTGTAGGACTTGATCGTCTTGACGTAGTCGCCGCCAGTAATCGGATCGCCCCACCATGCCCACAGATTGATTCGGTTGCCGCTCATCGTCTTCAAGACTTGCGGGTGTGTAGTGTCTTTATAGAGAGGATTGTCAGTTTCGCGCTTGCCTCTGATCAAGCGTGTGCCGTCCAGCGTGTCGAGAACGTAGTTGAACGATGGCGTGGCACCGCCAGTGAAGCTTGCAAAGCCCGCGCTCGTCATAGTGGCATTGATCCGCTTACCGACAAAAGTTGCGCTGGATGTGTCGGTGTTAATTGTCAGAATGTCACCATTGGTCATGGTATACTCAAAAATGGCAGCCGAGGCAGGCGCTGCAACAGTAGCAATCGCAAGGCCGGCTGCGATGCAGGCTTTCTTAAGTGTCTTCATTGGTCGTCCCTCCAAAAGGCGTCAGTTACGTTCCTGCCAAACCGCGAATAAAAATGAATACGTCGCTTACCAGGAACAGAAAATAGTGGTGTGGAAGGTAAAGCACTGACCGTGCCAGCTTTGCGGCATCGCAGCGTTTCTGGCGCTTTGAATGGTTAACGCGATTTTTGCTGTGGCCGTATGTGTAAGATATTTCGACAGCAAACCGATGAATCGGCCAGCTGCATGATTAACGAAATCGGAAGGCAAAACTGCAATATGACGGTGCATGAATATTCTTGAAAAACCCGTTCTGCGCGCCTTGCTGACTTCGGCCGTTGGCGTTTCGCTATTTCTCACAGCGGCCTGTGATGGCGCGCCGTCCGATCCCTATGCTGCGGCTGTCCAAGCCAGCGAGGACGGTGATTTCCAGGCGTCACGTCTGTTTCTGCAAAAAGCGTTGGATGCCGAGCCTGATAATGCGGCGGCGATTATGCTGTATGGAAAAACGCAGCTGGTTCTCGAAAATCCGGAAGGTGCAGCCGAACAGTTCAAGAAACTCGCCAATAATCCCGAATTCAGTGCCGAGGCCAATGACCTGCTGGCCAAAGCGTATGTCCAGTCAGGCAATTCAAAGCTGGCATTTGAAGCTCTGGAAACAAACGGCATGAACAGCGGCATCGCCTATGCTGTGTCGGTCGTCGCGCATTTGAGCGATGGTAATGCCGACAGCGCCGTTGCCATGCTTGATCAAGGGCTCGCCAAGTTTCCAGACGCCCCCGATTTGCGGGTTCTGGACGCCAAACGGTCCTTCGACAGCCGTAAACTTTCCAAAGCACGCAGCACCTTGGCGAGCGTAATTGATGAAGACCCGATGATGATGGAAGCCCGTTTGTTGCTCGGCCGTCTCGAAATGGGCGAGCGGTCTTTGGACAAAGCCAAAGAACAGTTCGCACAGGTTGTGCGCATCAATCCGTGGAATCTCCCCGCGATATTGTCGCTTGCGGCGATCGCGCGCGATGAAGGTGACGAGGAAACAGCAGCGGATTGGCTCAACCGCGCCAAGGAGATATCACCCGGCCATCCCGTCGGCGTCTACTTTGCGGCGCAAATGGCATATGATGCGGGTAATGTGGATCAGGCGCATATTCTGGTGCAATCTCTGGGCACCAAAAGTGCGGAATTTCCTGCGCTCCGCTTGCTGCGCGGGATGATTTCGGCTCAGCGCGGGCAAACCCATACAGCGATCAGCGAATTGGAACGCTTTTTTCGATTGGGCGGAGAGAGTGCTCCGGCACGCATTGCGCTGGCCAGCCAGTATAATGCCACCGGTGCCAACCAGAAGGCATGGGAGATGTTGCAGCCTGTCTTACAAAGTTCCAACGCCAATGCAGGAGCACTTGCTTTGGGGGCGAACCTTGCAAGCAAATTGGGCCGCCCGGAACAGGCAAAACTGGCGCAGCGGGCCGCGCAGGCGCAGGGTGTAGATCCCTTTGCAGCGAACATGGTCAAAGCTGGCGCGGCGATGCGGGCAGGCAAATGGAAAGAAGCCGACACTATTTACCAGAAAGTCCTTAAAGCGGGCGGGAACACAAATCCGGTTATCCTCAATAATGCAGCCTATGCCCGTTTGAAAACCGGCGACAAGCAGGGCGCGGTCAGCCTGGCCCGCAAAGCGGTTAAACTGTCGCCCGATGATCCGATTATCCTGGACACGCTGGGTTGGAGCCTTGTCCAGCTGGACCCGCAAAGCAGCGAGGGCCGTGATCTCATCCGCCGTGCCTTGGATCTGGCGCCGGGCAATCGCGAAATTGCCGAACATTGGGTTGCCGTTTCCTGATCTTACCACTTGCAATCGCAGCATGGGCGAACTGGCGGAGGCGGACTTGACCGTTCTGGACAAGATATTTGCCCAAGACCGGGCGGCCATCACCGCAACCCATCCTGACCCCGTAGCCTACATTCCGGCGTACCATTGGTAGCCGGAGCGGTCTTCCCAATAGCCGCCTTCGCCGCCTGCGATATTTTCCAGACTGTCCACCACTTCGATCGCGGTTAGATATTTGGCGTGCTTATAACCCAATTGCCGTTCGATCCGCATCCTCAACGGCGCGCCATTAATTACCGGCAACGGCTCTCCGTTCAGGGCGTGCGCCACGATTGTCTGCGGGTGATAGGCATCAACCATATCGACGCTTTCATAATACTCCTGACCGTTCAGAGTATCGGCGCAGCGGAACACCACAAACCTTCCGTCCTGCTGGACGCCCGCCATGTCCAATATGCCGGATAGCCGGGGGCCGGTCCATTCGCCGATCGCGCTCCATCCCTCGACACAGTCATGGCGCGTGATCTGACTGCGCTGGGGCAGTTCGCGGATATCCTCCATATTAAGCGAAAGGGGCCGGTTGACCATGCCGCGCACTTCCAGCCGCCAATCGGCAAACTTATTTTCCACCGCCGCGTCATAGGCCGCTGTGCCGCCGCTGAGTGACCCGTTTCCACGAAAGAACGGCGATATATCGGCCTTGCTATATTCGCGGGCCAGCGCCTTGCGATCCGCCAGCGACCGGTGGATCGCTTTGTTCCACCCCGATGCTGATTTGAGCAGGTGCGACCCGGCAGATGTCTCTGCGACCTTGGAACATGCACCCAGAAACACCATGCCGGCCCCAGCCAGCATACCGCGCCGCCCAATAATACCGGTCATTGCGTGTCTCCAGCTATATTCTGTCCGGCTTCTGTATTGGGATCAAACCGTCCGCCGGTGATCATATCGCGCAGTTGGTGGATCGGCCCCGCCAGCAGGACCAGCACAATATGGATCACGAAAAACGCGAAAATGCCCCATGCGAAAATGAAATGAATCGACCGCGCGCTTTGCCGCCCGCCAAGCGTATCGACCATCCACGGCGCAGCAGGCTCAAACCCCGGGCTTATAGCCAGACCGGACAGCACCATGCCGGGCAGAAATACACCCAGAACCACGCCGTAAGCGACTTTCTGCAGAAAATTGAATTTCGCCGCGCCATGATTGAAATTGAGCTTCAAATGCTCGACGATATCGCCCCAGATAGCTCTTGGGTGCCATTCTCTCGGGCTCGTACGCAGATCGCGCCAGAAATGTCCGTTGATCAGCATCGCGATCCACATGGCCAGCAGACCAAATGCAAACGGCCAAGCCATTAAAATATGCCAATCGCGCGCGATGGCCAAGTTATATTGCGTGGGGATGGTCATCCATCCGGGGAAGCGCGGTACTTCCAGCCATGCATGATCGCGGGAAAACCCCCAATCGCCCCAATATAGCAGCCGGTGCGCATTCGATATGGTCAGGCCGGACATGAACAGGACGGTGATGGTGGCCAGATTTATCCAGTGCCACAGCCGCGTGATGAGGCTGTGGCGTTTTACCGGTATATTCATCGCCCATCCTCCCCGTCTGGTGCCCGTTCTCTCGCCAGATAGATGACATCGCGCGGCTGGTTCAGCAAATGCTGGCCGCTGTCGATAAACAGCGTTGTACCGCTGGCGAGATGGCCGTCGGCAAGAAACAGCATCGCATCCGAAATTTCCGATGCATCAGTCCGGCGTTCAAGCAGATTGAGAACGTGCGAGGCGTCTGTTTCGTCGGCGGTTTGGTCATGGCTGGCCAAAATCGCCCCAGGGGCAAGACCATATATCCGGTCCTGCGGCTGCGCGGCACCATCGCGCAGCATTTCAATCGTAGAATGCAGCGCGTGTTTGCTCATCGTGTAGGAGAAGAAATCCGGATTGGAGTTTTCCAGTTTCTGATCGGTAACATGCACCACGCGTCTGCCGGCAGGGGCCTGTGCGTGTGCGAGATAGGCCTGCGCCATACGTGCAGGGGTTTTTGCGTTGATGACCATTGACCGGTTATACGTTGCCCGGTCCAGATCGGTTGCATGGTCATAGCGAAAAATGGATGCGCAATTTATCAGCATCCGCCAATCGGGCAAGCGCGCGGCCAACAATTTAACCATTTGGACGGCGGCATCGGTATCCGCCAGATCGCAATGGATCGCCTCCGCAGAAGGGAGGCTGGCTGCGAGTATTTCGGCTTCTTTGGCGGAACTGCCGTAATGGATGATCACGTGCCAACCCGCGGTCCCGAAGGCTTCGGCAATCCGGGCTCCTAAACGCTTGGCAGCACCGGTGACAAGAACCGCGCGGCGGTTCATGTTGCAAGCCGATTTAGAGTAGGAAAGGGACACATGGGACAGAGTAGAAAGATTAATTTCTCGGACAGCTTATGCGACCGAATTTCGCCCAAAAAGTGGGGCCAAAATACTGATAGAGAGGGGAAATGCGTCATAAACCCAGTGAAGCAGAGCCAGCCCCAATAGGAAAGCGATTTCCCGCAATGCAGCCTATGTGATCCTCGCACGCAGAGCATCGCGCAGCTTGGGAGTAAGTGCCTCTGTAGCTGCCAGATCGCGTATGTCGGTTTGGCTCGCGGCTCGCGGGTCGCCCCACAGAACGGCGAATGCCCGTGCCACGCTCCAGTGGCTGTGCGGTGTTCCGGCCCGCACCAGCGCGTCGGCGGCCGCTACACGGCCTTCCTCTATCACGCGGTAATACCATCCGCATTTGCCCGATTTCAGGATTGCCGTGACCATGCCCTTCTGCGCGAAATTATGCTCTATTTTCCAGCACGGTTTGCGCGGTTGGCTGACTTCTAATAGCGCGCCGCCAAGCCGGAACCGCTCGCCAATATAAATATCCGTTTCAGTCAATCCGCTGATGACCAGATTAGTGCCAAACGCTCCGGCGTCACGCAGCAAGCTATGATCGCCAATAATGCCCTGCCAAAATGCGCTGTGGTCCTGGGGGTAATGATGAACCGCCATATGCGGCCCGCCATGATTTGTGCGGTCTGCCTGCTCATCTCCGGCAAGGCCCTGTACGGTAATGTGCAGCGGGCCGGGCGCAGGCCGTTTGCGGATGGCGCTTGTCTCCTCCCCACGAAATTTTTCCGCAGAGCCGATCAGCAATTGTTTGATCGGCCAGCGCATTCCTGCCTTTTGAGATGTTTGGCAAAGAAAGCCAGCGTGGCAGGCCAGATTGCATTCTGCGCCTCCAGATCGGTGTCGCTATACCAGCCATTCGGATCGTCCCCGGTGCCAGACAGTCCGTGGCCCGCATCGGTAAATATGAGCGAGACTGTGGGGAGCCCGTTGGCGGCCCGCATTTCGGCAATCGCCTGCGTCATTTCGCCGCTATTCCAGACATTATCGGCATCACCGCCCGCAACAAGAACCGGTTCGTCAATGTTTTCCACTTTGATCCGGGCGGCAACCGCTTTGGCAGGGTAGGCGTGGCGGCCCTTATCATGAGCCAGCCTAAGCCGCGGTGTTTCATCAGGAATGCTGTATTTGGCAATTTCCTCATTCATCCCGATATACGGGACAAAGGGCAATGGCTGCCCGCGCCAGCTAAAGGAACTGTTCTCGCCGGATGTCGTGCCTGCGCCCCAGCCTTCCCACACCACATCGGTGGGGACGATTGCTGCGATTGCGGCAAAACCATCAATTAACGATCCGCCAAGCAAAGCAAACTCTGCCCCTTTTGACACACCGTAAATTCCAATGGAATGCGGTTTTACGTCATCACGATCCTGCAACCAGTCGCGGGCCGTTTCTAAAGCATCGACAGGGATGGCATCAAATGCGCGGGGCAGGCCAGGGATTTGCTGCGGCTGGCCGCCATAGGCTGGCGAATAATAGGGTACCCCCAATACTGCATAGCCTTCCGCCACAAAAACCGGCGCTTTGCGCCGTGCCGAGCCATCGTTCCCCTCGCTTCCGCCAAGCAATATGATCACCGGAAAGGGGCCATCACTGCTTGGCTTCATGAAGAACGCACCGGGCATTATATTGCCTACCAGCTGTTGCAGACCGGTGTTTTCGGCAGCTGTTGTGGCCGGTTGAGCGGCGATGGGGGCAGACAGGCCCAGTCCGACAACAGCGGCAAGTATTGGTAGGAATTTTTTCATAACGGGCCCCCGTGCAAACTGCATAATACGCCAGATACGCCGCGCATCAAGCTGTGGATGCAGCCCTGGGTTCCGCGCTGTTCTGCTCCCGATCCAGCTGTGCGCGGCTTTTCTTTTCGGCGGCAGTTTTCAACTGGCCGCAGGCTGCGTCGATATCGCGGCCGCGCGGGGTGCGGATGGGTGCGCTGATACCGGCATCGAATACGATGCTGCTGAACCTCCTGATCCGTTCCGGGGGCGAGCATTCATAGAGTGCACCGGGCCACGGATTGAACGGGATCAGATTGACCTTTGCGGGCAGATCATATTGCCGGATCAGACGGATCAGTTCGCGCGCATCATCGTCACTGTCATTTTTGTCCTTCAGCATGACATATTCAAACGTGATGCGGCGGGCGTTGGATGCACCGGGATAATCGGCGCAGGCCTGGAGCAGTTGTTCAATCCCGTATTTGCGGTTGATCGGGACAATCTCGTCGCGAACGCCCTTGGTCACCGCATGCAAAGACACCGCCAGATTGACACCGATTTCCTCACCGCATCTGTACATCATCGGCACCACGCCGCTGGTTGACAGAGTGATCCGGCGTTTCGACAGGGCAAGGCCTTCACCGTCCATTACCAGCAGCAAAGCATCGCGCACATGGTCGAAATTATACAGCGGTTCACCCATACCCATCATCACGATATTGGTCAGGAGGCGCCCATCGGCGCGATAGGCGGATGCGCTCTCCTCATCCTCATTAGCGGGGTCCGACAGATCCATCCGCCCTCTGGGCCATTCACCCAAAGCATCGCGCGCGAGCATCACTTGTCCAACAATTTCTCCCGGCGTCAGGTTGCGGACCAGCCGCATCGTACCGGTGGCGCAAAACGTGCAATTAAGCGTGCAGCCGACCTGGCTAGACACACATAACGTACCGCGCGCGTCGTCAGGGATAAAAACCATTTCAAATTCGTGACCATCGCCGGTTTTGAGCAGCCATTTGCGCGTGCCGTCGGATGAATGCTGTGCGTCCACCACATCGGGACGGCCTACGACGAACCGCTCCGCCAGCCAGGGCTGCATCGCTTTGCCGATATCGGTCATATGCATAAAGTCGGTTACACCGCGGTGGTACAACCAGTGATACACCTGCTTTGATCTCAGCTTGGCCTGTTTTGCGTCGAGCCCTGCCTTGCCAAACACATCGCGGATACGCGCCCGTGGCAAGCCGATCAGGTCGATACGGCCATCAGCGCGCGGTGTAATGTCGCGCGCGACGGGGACGGGATCGACTTGTCCCGGGATCGACATGAGTGCTGTATCGGCCATGATGACGGACGATATAGAAGCGCAGGGCATTAAAAGCCAGCATAGCCTGCCGGTTTACAAGCTTGCGCATCCCACGGTGGCGGCGTCCATCGCAGTGGCGGCTCCGTCAAGGGCATAGGTGTTGGAGAAGCGCCGACCGCGATTATCGGTGGCGCTCACCGTCATTCTTCTGGCGGAGCGCATAGCGGCAACTATCGCTGCATCCATTTGCCGGTTCTGCGCCCAGGCATTGGCCCCGGCTCCGGTAAGCGCAAACGTACGGCTGCCGACTTTGAGTGTCATTTTGGGGTCGCCCGCCAAATTGCGCGATACGCGAAAATGTAGCTGGCCGCGAATGTCCCGCTGCGGCCATGTGCCGATGCTGGCATAGGGATCATTGTCGCGTTGCAATGTGCTGGGTGCGGCTTTTGCGATAGCGTAACAGCGCGGCACGTTTGGATCACGGAACGCACCCCAATCTGAAAATACGCCAAGACTGTCGCGCGCCGCCAACGGCGCTGCCAGAGCGGCAAACGCTGCCACGGCGAGAACGGGATATGCGGGTTTCACGGACATGCCTTAGGCCGAAGCGTTACCGCAGATAGGACCGCAAGACGCGCGGCGTACCAAACCGGGCATTGTCGGGATAAAGGTGTTCATACACCACCGCATTTTCCAGCACGCGCTGGACGTAATTCTTGGTTTCGAAAATCGGAATACGTTCGCCCCAGGTAATCCAGTCAATGCTGCCGGTTCGCGGGTCGCCATTACGGCGCAGCCACTTGTTCACATTGCCAGGGCCGGCATTATACGCGGCGACTGCCAGCGGATACGCCCCGTCGTAATAAGCCAGCATTCGCGCGAAATAGGCATCTCCGAGCCGGATATTGAAGGCGGGATCATCAATCAGCCTGCTGCGGGCATAGCTCAGGCCAAGCTTGCCCGATTGCTCCTGAGCGGTGGCGGGCATAAGCTGCATCAGGCCGCGCGCACCGGCATGGCTGATTGCGTTGCCCGCAAACTGGCTTTCCTGACGCGATATTGCATGAACCATCGTCCAGTTGGTGCCCGGCGGCGTGTCGAGCAGCGGGTGGCCAAAAGCGACAAATTCTTTCAAACCGTCCGCACCAGCCGCTTCGGCAACATTCACGGCCAGATCGCGGCGCCCGGTCTCACGCGCAAGATCCGCGACCAATGCATGTTCGGCGGGGGTGTCCGCCGATTGTGCGACTTCGCGGTAGAAGCGGATGCCTGTGCTCCACGGCGCATCCTTGGACACTTCGCGCACGGCATTGGCGATGGCCGAGTTCTGGAAAGTAGCGGCTTGCTGGGGGGAGGGGGCCTGTGTCGAGATGATGTTAAGCTCTGGCATTGTGCGGCCCAATCGGTCGAGCGCCAACATGCCATAGAAGCGGTCAGGATGGACAGCGGCCATTTCCCAATAACGGTTGGCACCGGCGGTATCACCCGCCTGTGATGCGGCAAGGCCAGCCCAATAGAAACCTTTGGAACGCGTTTGCGGTGTCTGGGCTGCCGCGCCGTAGCGATAGAATAAGGGCGCAGCGGCAGCCGGTTCGCCCAGGGTCCAAAGCGATTCTGTTCCGCCGAGCCACATTAGCGATGTATAATCATCGCGAATACGGAAGCTTTCTTCGCGGATATCCGCGCCCGGCGCAAACAAATCATCGACTTTGGCCGCGATGTGTTGCGCCTGACGTGCGGTGCCGGTTCTGGCCAAGCGTAGCATTTCAACGAGCAGAGCTTCGGAATCCAGCGGAATGTCCGCAAACTGCGGACGGTTGGCCAGCTCACTTACCGCTGCACTGGCCTGGCGGCTGCTGCGCAGGTACCGGACGCGGTTATAGATATATCCGGCATCGCTGCGTGCATCGGATGGTACGGTGATACCCGCATTGCCGGGCAATGTGTTCTGCAGATAAGTCAGCCGCGCGCGGAACAGATCTTGCTGCTTGGCCGAAACATTGGCCAACTGGCGCCGTGCGCCTTCCTCGTCGCCCTGCCATAATAGAGCATCCATGCGGGTATCGTGGTCGTCTTGCGAGAATTGCGATCCGAACAACCCTGCAAGATAGGCAGAGGAAGGCCCGCTCATCTCACCGCCGCGCCACGCCGCGACCGCGACATCGCGCGCTTCGGGCCGGTTCAGATTGGCGAGAGCCAGCGCATAGCGTGCCCGTGCAGAATTGGTCAGCGGCGGGTGCTGGTCAAAAAAAGCGACCAAACGCTGCGATTCAACCGGCTCGCGGTCCAATGCATTTTCCGCGCGGGTGCGCAGGCGTTCTTCCTGCGGGAAGCCGGGATAGGCGAGCACGAAGCCCGCATAATCGTCAAAATTCATCCGGTCATTGGCCACCAGAAATTCCCACCGGTCGACTGCGCGCGCCATTTGGGTGGGCGCGCTGGCCACCATTTGCTGGCGTGCGCGGTCCCAACTGGCGGCATCCTGTGCGCAGGTGGGGGCAGAAAGGGTGAGTGCCGGTACGGCGAGAAGGGCGATCAGGGGGAGAGGTTTACGGTCCATGCTGGACATAGTGGGGCGCGGCTCCTTATCAGGCGCTGAATGAAACGCCTTTGTGGTGGGAATTATAGCTGATTCTCATGGGGCTATTGAAAGGATTACGCAAATGTTCTCCGGCTCAATTCCGGCTCTGGTGACTCCTTTTCGCGATGGGTCGTTTGACGAAGCGGCTTTTCGCCGTCTGGTTGACTGGCAAATCGATGCGGGCAGCAAGGCTCTGGTCCCGTGCGGCACGACGGGGGAGGCATCCACTCTGTCCAATGCAGAGCATCACCGCGTAATCGAAGTATGTATTGAACAGGCAGCCGGGCGCGTTCCGGTTATTGCAGGGTGCGGCTCAAATGATACGCAAAACGCGCTCGTCCATAAGATTTTTTCAAAGAAAGCCGGGGCAGCAGCCGCACTGTGCGTTGCGCCGTACTATAACAAGCCAAGCCAGGCGGGCCTGATCGCCCATTTCAGCTATCTTGCAGATAATTGCGACTTGCCTATCGTTTTGTATAACGTGCCGGGCCGCACGGTTACTGACATCGCGCCCAAAACCACCATCGAACTTGCGAACACTTACCCTGACCAGATTGTCGCCATCAAAGATGCGAGCGAAGATCTGTCGCGCGTGGCCGATCACCGGATGGGCATTGGCCGCGATTTCTGTCAGCTTTCTGGTAATGATGAACTGGCTCTGCCGTTCAATGCCGCTGGTGGGAAAGGCTGTATCTCGGTTACGGCCAATGTCGCGCCCGAACTTTGCGCGGAATTTCAGCAAGCGTGCGCCGATAATGATCTGGTCGCCGCGCGCCGCCTGAATGACCGGCTGTACCCGCTGCATTATGCCATGTTTGAAGATAGCAGCCCCGCGCCGGTGAAATATGCCCTGAGCCGGGTGTGCGACTGGATGACCGATGAAGTACGGTTGCCGATTGTGGCGTGCAGCGAGCACGCGCGCATGGCCGTCGATGCAGCGTTGGATCATGCGGGGTTGGTTTAGGGCGTCTAAGGCACTATCTGCCCGATATGGCGCGCCCCAAACCTGTACCCTTCGATAAAGTTAAAACCGTCGCCGAAAACCGGCGCGCGCGGTTCGATTATGCAATTGAAGACACGTTTGAGGCCGGACTGATGCTGCAGGGCACCGAAGTGAAAGCGTTGCGCGCGGGCCAGGCGACCATTTCGGAAAGCTATGCCGAAGTGAAAGATGGTCAGGTGTGGCTGATCAATGCCAATATTCCCGAATACAGCCACGGCAACCGCGAAAATCACGAGGCCAAGCGCCCCAGAAAATTGCTGTTGAACCAGCGTGAGATCAACAAATTATTTGGCGCGGTGGAACGTAAAGGGATGACGCTGGTCCCGCTGTCAGTATATTTTAACCGGACAGGCCGCGCCAAGGTGGAGCTTGCCTTGGGAAAAGGCCGCAAGTCGCCGGATAAGCGCGAGTATATCAAGGACCGCGACTGGAAGCGGGACAAAGCGCGGTTGTTGCGTGATAAGGGCTGATCTCAGGCGTATCGCAGCGACAGATTTACTGTAGCGGAACGCGCGATACATCGCATATCTGTTAATAAGAACAGCCCGCCTGAAAACTGATTTTTTTGCAGCGCAGCACTGTTGCCAAATTCTGGTCGCTGGCGCATTGCGGGCACAGACAGATGAGCAACGCACCTTCCAAGACCTGGCTGGCGGACACGATCCGCAAATACACGCCTTCGCGTGAGGAAATGGCGCGTAACAAATATCTGGCCCCGATCGCTCACCGGTTTTTGACCCCGGAATTGTGGCGTTTTACGCGCCGTTCGGTACCGCGCGGCGTTGCGCTGGGTATATTTTCCGGCTTCATCATTCCGGTTGGACAGATTTTTCTCGCCGCCTTTCTGGCATTGCCCGCGCGCGCCAATGTGCCGCTATCTGCCCTGGTAACGTTTATCACCAATCCGTTCACATTTCCGTTCTGGGCCGTGATTGCCAATCGGCTGGGCGCGTTCCTCCTGAAATTCGACAAGGATACGATGGGCGGCGCGGCAGAGGTTGAAATGGCCAGTGGCCGCTGGTCTTGGCTGGTTGAACTGTTTGCGGATGCAGGCGTTACAGTGCTCGTGACAATATTCGGGTTTATCGTATTGGCAGTTGTTGGGGCCGCCATAGGCTATCTGGTATCAAGTTTCTCGTGGCGGTTTATCGTGGCTGCCAAACGCAAACGCAGGTTAAAACAGATGACAGCGAAGCGAGACGCGCGGCGCAGCACCATCAATAATGTTGCGCCCGAACAATGAATATTGGCGGCGTGTTTGCAGTGGACGGAAAAGGTCGCGGCGGTCGGCTTGGTACGCTGGCTGATAGCAATGCGGTACTTTATGCGGGCCTGACTGCCGCCTTTGCAGTCAGCACTGCAATATTGTGGTTTGTAACGCAGAGCAGCATCCTGACAGCCGTATTTGCAGCCGGCAGCGGGACCTTGATCGCGGCCATGCTTGCGCTGCGCCAGCTTGGCGCGCCCTCCGCCGTGCAGGAACTGGCACCGCCGGACTGGTCTGTGACTGTCGCGGCTATTGAGCAGCCCGGCGTGGCGATCGCGGTAACGGACCGGGCCAATCGGCTAACCTGCGCAAACAGCATCTTCGGTGAATGGTTCGGGACCGGCACGGCGCCGCCGAACCTGCCGCTTGATCGCCGCTCTCTCGAGGCGCTCATCCGCACCGCGCGTGAGGCATGGCGTGATGGCAGCAGTACATCTGCGGAATTGAACACGCCCGAGGGTGAGGCGCGCTGGCAAGGTTCGGCGCAGCGCGCCGGGCGCGGCGAGGATTACTTGATCTGGCGCTTCACTGCGCTTGATTCCGCCGACGCGTTGGGGATGGTATCCGGGGCGATTACCGGACATTTCGGGGCATTGCTGTCAGAGGCCGGTATCGAAGCGGCGGTGGTCGGCGATGACGGCATAATTCGTGCCGTCAGCCAGGGTTTTGCGCTGCGCAGCGTGGGGGATCATACCGCCACGCTGGCAGGGCAGGAATTTGTGTCTTTATTACGCTCCGATGATCAGGATAGGATATTTTTTGCACGCGAGGGCCGCAAAGGCCCCGCACAATTGCTTACCCAGGTGCCCTTGACCGTCAAAGAAATCCGCAATTCGGACGGGCTGGCGACCTCGCTCATGCTTCTGATAGAAAGCGGTCTGGCACTGGGCGGGGCGGAGGACGTTTCTGGCAGTGTAGCAACTCCGCAACTGGAGGCTTTGCTGGGCGCTCTGCCGCTTGGCCTTGCCACGACTGACCGTGACGGGCGGTTCCTGTTTGGCAATCAGGCCTTCCTGCGCGCGGTCGGCGTGGAGGAAGGCGCGGTATTGCCACAATATCCATCCGATCTTGTCGTTCGGGAAGACAAGGGCGCGCTGGCCGACGCGGTCCGCCGATTTGGTAAGGGGCCAGCCAGCAGCGGCGATATGGCTGTACGATTGCGCTCTGATGCGGATGATCCAGTATCGCTGGGACTTGCCGGAGTGCGCGGACTGGGTGAAGCGGCGGTGCTGCTTAGCCTCACCGATTCCACTGAGGAGACACGGCTGAAACGCCAGGTTGCTCAGGCCACCAAGATGCAGGCTGTCGGCCAGCTGGCTGGCGGCGTGGCGCATGATTTCAATAATGTTCTAACGGCCATAATCGGCTATTGTGATCTAATGCTTTTGCGGCACACGCCAGGTGACAGTGATTATGATGATATCCAGCAGATCCGCGCCAATTCCAACCGCGCGGCATCGTTAACCCGGCAACTGCTCGCTTTCTCACGCCAGCAGACATTGCGTCCTGAGATTTTGCAATTGCCCGACGTGGTCAGCGAAGTCAGCCAGCTGCTCAAGCGTCTATTGGGCGAGAAAGTCGAATTTCGTGTCCATCATGACCGCGATCTGGGGCCGGTGCGCGCTGATCCGCAGCAGCTGGAACAGGTGATCGTCAACCTTGCGGTCAATGCGCGCGATGCCATCCATGCACGCGGTGATGGCTGCGGCAAGCTGACACTGGCGACGCGCCGGGTCAGCGCCGCCGATATTCGCAAAATGGGTTCTGACTTTATTCCGGTTGCGGATTATACCGTATTGATGGTCCAGGACACTGGCGGCGGCATTCCAGCTGAGCTGATGGGCAAGATATTTGAACCATTCTTCACCACGAAGGAACAAGGCCGGGGGACCGGGCTCGGACTGTCGACGGTTTACGGGATCGTGAAACAATCGGGCGGGTTTATTTTTGCTGACAATGTTGCGGGGACAAAGCGCCAACCGCCAGGTGCGCGGTTCACCGTCTACATGCCCGTCTACCGGGGGGAGCGGCCGAAAGCGGAAAGCGCCCCGCCAGACGCGGCGGCCAGCGACTGGTCGGCAGGCGGCACGCTGCTGCTGGTCGAAGATGAAGATATGGTCCGCGCCGTTGCCGAGCGGGCATTGTCGCGCGCGGGCTTTACCGTAACCAGCGCCTCGGACGGAGAGGAAGGCTTGGCAGCTTTTGCAAATAATGGACCGTTCGATCTCGTCCTGTCCGATGTGGTGATGCCGGGCATGGATGGCCCGACAATGGTCAAGGCGCTGCGCAAAGCGGCTCCTGCATTGCCGATCATCTTCATGTCAGGCTATGCTGAAGAGCAGCTCCGCAAGGAGATTGACATAGATAACATGCACTTCATTCCCAAACCATTCAGCGTCCAGCAGATCAGCGACAAGGTCGGCGGCGTGCTGGCCGAAGTGCGCGCAAAACCACAGTGATTGCCGCAACCGGGCGGTATTGTACGCGCCCGTTTTTCTTTAAGTGTTTGGGCAGGGGCCGGATTGCTGCGTCTGACCGGCAGATACGCCGCCCCAAAACCGTTTATGCGAGCCGCGAAGA
This sequence comes from Pontixanthobacter sp., assembly GCF_049682855.1. Lineage (NCBI taxonomy): Bacteria > Pseudomonadati > Pseudomonadota > Alphaproteobacteria > Sphingomonadales > Erythrobacteraceae > Pontixanthobacter > Pontixanthobacter sp. The sequence goes on from NZ_JBAUIK010000018.1 coordinate 75,252, forward strand.
GTTTGCGGAAACTGCCCAATGAAATAAATTTTGTTCCGCTCTTGTTCTTATGGAACAAACTGTGTACATACATCAACAGTTGATGAGTTAAACGCCGCTCTAGGCAATCATTGGAGGCCGTGTCATGGCAGCAAGTCTTAAACTGGTAGATGGTAAGGAAAAGAACGTGGACCGTCAGAAAGCCCTTGATGCGGCGCTTGCTCAGATTGACCGCGCTTTTGGCAAAGGCTCGGCGATGAAGCTGGGCTCCAAAGAAGCGATGAATGTAGAAGCGATCTCCACCGGTTCGCTGGGATTGGATATTGCTCTTGGTATTGGCGGTCTTCCGAAAGGCCGCGTTATTGAGGTATATGGCCCGGAAAGCTCGGGCAAAACAACTCTGGCGCTGCATGTTCTTGCAGAAGCGCAAAAGGCAGGAGGAAGTGTTGCCTTTGTGGATGCAGAGCACGCGCTGGACCCGGTTTACGCCAAGAAACTCGGCGTTGATATTGACGAGCTGATCGTCTCGCAGCCTGACACTGGGGAGCAGGCGCTGGAGATTGTCGATACGCTGGTTCGTTCCAATGCGATTGATGTTTTGGTGGTGGACTCGGTGGCAGCTTTGGTACCTCGCGCTGAAATCGAAGGCGAGATGGGCGATAGCCATGTCGGCTTGCAAGCGCGCCTGATGTCGCAAAGCCTGCGTAAGCTTACCGGGTCGATTAACCGTTCCAATTGCATGGTGATCTTCATCAACCAGTTGCGGATGAAGATTGGCGTGATGTATGGTAATCCGGAAGTGACAACCGGCGGTAATGCACTGAAATTCTACGCGTCGGTCCGCCTTGATATTCGCCGCACCGGCCAGATCAAGGACCGTGACGAAGTGATCGGTAATTCGACCCGCGTCAAAGTGGTGAAGAACAAAGTTGCTCCGCCATTCAAGCAGGTTGAGTTCGATATCATGTATGGCAAAGGTATTTCCAAGACGGGTGAAATTCTCGATCTTGGTGTGAAAGCCGGTGTGGTCGAAAAGTCCGGTTCGTGGTTTTCATACGATTCGGTTCGGATCGGGCAGGGGCGCGAAAATTCGAAAACCTTCCTCGATGAAAATATAGAAATGCGCGACAAGTTGGAAGCTGCAATACGCGGCCGCACCGATGAAGTCGCCGAAGAGATGATGACCGGTCCGGACGCAGAGGCCAGCGACGAAGACTGACATTATCTTTTTAAGCGAGCGCGCTTAGCGGCTGGAAACGGTCCATATGGCTAACCTTGCCAGCGCTCGGGAGAACGGAAAACCGGTGCATGTGCCATTTGCGGCCTGCGCCGGTTTTTCTTTGGTCTGTTCCGGTGGGCGCTGGTATGTCTATTGCGCGCCGTGACTGTCATCCGCACCTAGAAGATAATTACTCGGCCGGATGATTGGCCCAGACGATAGCCATTGCTGAAACCGCCTTGTCGCCGCAGCGATCTGTGCTTACGTGCAAATCATGCACTCTACAAACGACATCCGCCGGTCATTTCTCGACTATTTCGCGAACCAGGATCATACGCCTGTACACAGCGCGCCGCTCGTCCCGTATAATGACCCGACTTTGATGTTCGTGAATGCGGGGATGGTCCCCTTCAAAAACAGCTTTACCGGCCTGGAAGCGCCGCCTGCGCCCCGCGCCACAAGTGCGCAGAAATGCGTCCGTGCAGGCGGCAAACATAATGATCTCGACAATGTCGGCTACACTGCGCGGCATCACACCTTTTTCGAAATGCTCGGCAATTTTTCTTTTGGAGATTACTTCAAAGAAGAAGCGATTACCCATGCCTGGAATTTGCTTACCAGCGAATGGGGGTTATCGCCTGATAAACTGACGGCAACTGTCTATCATACAGACGATGAAGCGTTCGATCTTTGGCGTAAAATCGCCGGACTACCGGACAATAGGATCATCCGCATCACCACGAATGATAATTTCTGGTCAATGGGCGATACCGGCCCGTGCGGTCCGTGCAGCGAAGTGTTTTATGACCACGGCGAGCATATTCCCGGCGGCCCCCCTGGATCGCCTGACGAGGATGGTGACCGGTTCATCGAGATATGGAACCTCGTATTCATGCAGTTTGAACAGGACGGCGATGGCAATCGCACCGAATTGCCCCAACCAAGTATCGATACAGGCATGGGGCTGGAACGCGTGGCTGCGGTGATGCAGGGCGTCCATGACAATTACGATACCGACACATTCAAGGCGCTGATTGCCGCATCCGAGAGCCTGACCGGAGTTGATGCCGCAGGTGACCACCAGGCCAGCCACCGTGTCATCGCTGACCATCTGCGCTCGACCAGCTTCCTTCTTGCAGACGGGGTGCTGCCGTCAAATGAGGGGCGCGGCTACGTCTTGCGCCGGATCATGCGCCGCGCAATGCGTCATGCGCATCTGATTGGGGCGACCGATCCGCTGATGCACCGTCTGGTACCGGAATTGGTGGCCGAAATGGGGCATGCCTATCCAGAGCTGCAACGCGGAGAGGCGCTCATCACCGAAGTGCTGGAACGCGAAGAAACCCAGTTCCGCCGAACTCTCGATAAGGGTCTGCGATTGCTCGATGATGCAACCGATATGATGTCCGGCGGTGATCGGCTTGACGGTGAAACGGCTTTCAAACTCTACGATACGTTTGGTTTTCCGTATGATTTGACCGAGGATGCTTTGCGCGCCCGAAATATCGGCGTGGACCGCGCCGGGTTTGACGCTGCGATGGAGCGCCAGAAAGCGGCTGCTCGCGCGGCCTGGAAGGGGTCAGGTGATGCCGCAGCCACAGAAATCTGGTTCGATATTGCCGAACGCGAAGGCAGCACCGAATTCACTGGCTACGCCTCGACCAGCGGCGAGGGGACGGTCGTTGCTCTGGTGAAAGACGGCGCCGAGGTGCAATCGGTTACCGCCGGTGACGCGGCGATACTGCTCACCAACCAGACCCCGTTTTACGGCGAGAGCGGCGGGCAGGCCGGCGATCTTGGCACGATCTCCACACCCGCCGGATTTGCTGCGGAGGTTTCGGACACCGGCAAACCGCTTGGCCGCCTGCACACGCATCAGGCAAAGATTATCGCAGGTTCCATCAGCGTCGGCGACAGCGTACAATTGCATGTCGATGCGGCGCGCCGTGACCGTATACGCGCAAACCATTCTGCGACGCATCTGGTCCATGCCGCGCTGCGTAACCGCCTGGGCGATCATGTCACGCAAAAAGGGTCGCTAGTGGCGGAGGACAGGCTGCGCTTCGATTTTTCTCACCCCAAGCCGATGACGGAAGACGATATCGCGCAGATCGAAGCGGACGTTAATGCGGAGATTCGGGCTAACGAAACCGTGTCAACCCGCTTGATGAGCCCGGATGATGCCATCAAAGCGGGCGCTATGGCCCTGTTCGGGGAGAAATATGGCGACGAGGTGCGCGTCTTGTCAATGGGCCAAGCCGCGTCCGGCGGACGCAATTATTCGGTTGAGTTGTGCGGCGGCACGCATGTTAACGCGACCGGGGATATTGGCGTGTTTCGTATCATTTCAGAAAGCGCGGTATCCTCTGGCATACGTCGTATCGAGGCGCTGACGGGTGAAAATGCACGGCGCTGGCTGGTGGACCGCGAAAATGCGCTCAAATCCGTGGCGAATGCGCTCAAGACATCCCCGGACGAGGCCGCCGGCCGCGTTGCTGCTCTGGTCAGCGAACGCAAGGCTCTCGAGAAGGAGCTGGCCCTTGCGCGTAAGCAACTGGCGCTTGGCGGCGGGGGTATAACCGCTGCGTCTGATGCTGAAACGATTGGCGATATTACATTTTCCGGCCAGGTGCTGGACGCTCTCAATCCCAAAGAATTGCGCGGGCTGCTCGATGAAGCAAAATCGCGACTGGGGTCGGGCGTTGCCGCGGTGGTCGCGGTCAATGATGGCCGGGCCAGCGTGGCTGTAGCTGTTACCGATGATCTCACCGATCGTCTGAGCGCCGTTACTCTGGTGCAGGCCGCAGTCGCTGCCTTGGGCGGCAAAGGCGGCGGCGGCCGCGCTGACATGGCACAGGGCGGTGGTACTGATGCGGACAAGGCCGATGAGGCTATCGCAGCCGTGAAAGCTTTACTCGCTGAGTAGATGAAAGTGTTTTAACGCGGCTTTTTTCGTGATGTACCGCTCTCGCCGCCCCGCGGAATATCGTCCATATTGCGCTCTTGGCGACCCTTTTCGCTCACGCTGCCGTGGCTCTCATCCTGTACGTTTTGCGGTTTGAACTTCTCGCCATTCGGCGTCGGTTTGGCGGGGTCTGTTTGATCGGTCATCCACAATCTCCTTCGCCCTATCAACGCGGTACACATATGTTGGTTTCCACCAATACTTCAAAGACGTCAGCTTTCGGCAGCGGAGGTGCGCAGTTTTGGCTTGTAGTCCAATGCACCTTCCTGTTCGATTTTGGCACGAAACTCGTCGCGCTTCTCGTGGATCGAGGCAATAACCGGGCCCATCGCGACGCCGATATCGACCAGCACCGCCTCGGATAATTGCAGCGAGCTTTCTAAATTTTCCGGTATCGCATGGCTGGCCCCCGCGCGGTACAGATCGGCAGCATGTGCAGTGTCACGCGCACGCGCCACAATCAGCAGGCCGGGATGTTCGGCGCGCAATTTGCGAGTGAGACGCTCGGCCAGAACGGGCTCATCCATTGTCAGTACGACTGCGGGTGAATGTTCGACACCAAGCTTGCTCAGCGCATCACCGCGCACGGCATCGCCAAATGTCGCCCGGTAGCCATTGCGTCTGGCAGACTCGATCAGATCAGCGTCGGAATCAATCGCGACATAGGCTTTGTCGTGGCGTTTCAGCATTTGCGCAACCAGGCGCCCGACGCGGCCCATCCCGATGATCAATACGCGCGGTTCGCCGCGATCTTCCTCATCCAGTTCAGGCACCGGTTCAACGCGCCGCGCAATAACCCGCCCCAGCCGGGCCAATAGGGGGGTTATGGTCAATCCGATCGCCGTCACAATTTGCCAGAACTGCGCTGTGCCGGGCTGGATCAGCAAAGCGGCACTGGCGGCCGCCAGAACAATCAAGGTTGTCTCGGACGGGCTGGCCATCAATATGCCTGTTTCCGCAGCCGTACTGCGCCGCGCGCCCATCAGCCGCAGCAAAACGCCCGTGACCACCGCCTTGAAGGCCAGCACGGCGACCACAGCAAACAGGATAGACCCGAGATTGGCCCAGATCGTTTGCAGGTCGATCGACATGCCGACGGTGATCAGGAAAATACCCAGTGCCAGGCCCTTGAACGGCTCTATGATCCCTTCAACCTCGTTGTGATATTCGGTTTCTGCGATCAGCAGACCCGCGATAATTGCGCCAACAATCGGTGACAGGCCGACAACAGAAGTCGCCAGACTGGCCCCGATCACGACCAGCAGACTGGCGGCGAGAAACAATTCCGGGCTTTTTGTCCGAGCCGCTTGGGCAAATAATCGGGGCAGGGCGATGCGCCCGAAGACCAGCAAAGCAGCGATTACCAATCCGCCTTGCCACATGGTTGTCAGCAATCCGGCCCAGCCATCACTCTGCGCCGCTGGACCCATAGCGCCAAGAACGAAGATGATCGGCACGATCATAATGTCTTCAAACAGCAGCATGGATAATGCGGCGCGGCCAACCGGCGAGGTCGTTCCTGCAATCGGCAAGACAATGGCGGTGGATGAAAATGCCAATGCCAGGCCCAATGCCAAAGCACCGGTCCAAAACTGCCCCATCATTCCCAGCACAATCGCGAGGCTGGTACCGATAATGAGCAATTCCAGAGCGCCCAATCCGAACACCAGCTTGCGCATTTGCCATAATCGCTTGAAGGACAGTTCCAGTCCGATCGTGAATAGCAGCAGGATGATGCCAAATTCGGCATAGGGTTCCAGTGCTTCGGGATCGGTAATGGTCATGTGGCTCAGCCAGGGCACATCATAAACCAGCTTCCCCAGACCGAAAGGGCCCACCGCGATACCGATCAGGATGAACCCGATCACCGGCGTGATACGGAAACGGGTGAATACCGGAATAACCAGGCCTGCTGCGCCAAGAATAACCAGCGCATCGCCCAGTGCAGATGTATCAAGTTCCCCCGCCATGCTGGTAAGTTACACAGCCTGTTCGGCCCTGTCACGGCAAAGCTTGTGACTTTTTATCCGCCGCCGGCCGTGGCTGTGCCAATGGGCGCGCGGCGCGGCTTGGACCGGCCGCCATGCTCGCCTTCTTCGTCCCATTCAATGCGGTACAGATCGAACCGGCGGTCCGCCAGATTGCGCACAGTGCCTTCGGCGCGGGCCCAGCTAAGATCAGCCAGATTGATATCGCTGATCGTCAGGGTTTCAACATTCTCGCTCGCTTCCGCAGCGATACCGTCACGCGCAAACGGGAAGTCGCACGGCGTCAGGATACAGCTTTGCGCATATTGGATGTCCATATTGGCGACATTGGGCAGATTGCCAACATTGCCAGACAATACGACATAACACTGATTTTCGATCGCTCTGGCCTGCGCGCAATAGCGCACGCGTAAATAGCCCTGGCGGCTATCGGTACAGAACGGGACAAAAATTATTCGTGCGCCTTCATCTGCCAGTCGGCGGGAAAGTTCAGGAAATTCGCTGTCATAGCAGATCTGCACGCCAATCGGGCCGCAGTCGGTCTGGATCACTTCGACCGTGTCGCCCCCTTTTATGTTCCACCAGTACCGTTCGTTGGGCGTCGGGTGGATTTTCTCCTGTTCATGGACCGATCCGTCGCGCAGGCAGACATAGGCGATGTTGTGAATATCGCCATCATTCATGCGCGTTGGATGCGATCCGGCGATGATGTTGATATTATACCGCATCGCGAAATCGGAAAAATCTGCCTTCAGCCGCGGCGTATATTCAGAAAGGCGTTCGATCGCCTCAACCGGAGAGAGTTCCTTCTCCTCAAAACTCAGCAGCATCAACGTGAAAAGTTCAGGAAAGACAATGAAGTCTGCCTCATAATCACTTGCAACATCGATAAAATATTCCACCGCAGCGGTGAACTCTTCATAGCTTTTGACCGCGCGAGCTTGCAATTGGCACGTTGCCACGCGGACTGCCTCCACTCCGCGAGGAAGGCGTTTTTTAACCGGCTGATCGCGTTCGACGTATGGATTGCGCCATGCCATCAATACGGCATTGGCCGCAGATTGCCTGTCCTCTGGCAGATATCCTTCCAGAATGCGGTCCGGCTCGAATCCGTTGGCCAATTGGAAACGCAGCACGGGGTCGTGGATTTTTCCGGCGATAACCTTGTCGAGATAATCCTGCGGGCTGTCCGCACCGCCCGTTTTGCGGCGTTTGGCACGGGCATATCCGGGCATCCGTCCGCCAAACACGATTCCGGTCAGATCGCGGTCTTCAGCAAGCGCGCGGCGTTCCTCATATAGCCGCCTGCCAATACGCACGCCGCGAACCTTGGGATCGACGCACATTTCATAACCGTACAGCCAGTCACCGGTTGGATCGTGGCGGCTGCCATAGCCATTCCCGCTGATCTCATCCCAATTGTGATCGGCAAAAACAACCGGTTCGGGCAGTTGCATCGACGCGCAATAGCCGACGACTTCATCATCCAGCAGCGCGACAAAGCAGCCTTGCGGAAAATTGTTGATCTGGCCGCGAATTTCGCCAAGCGTATAGGGCGCAAGTTCGATGTATACACGCCGGATGAGGGCCGCGATGCCGCGTACATCCTTGACCAGAGCGCCGCGTATTTCCAGCCGCCGTTTGCCGAACTTCTCTGCCGATTTTCGGACCATACGGCGCGGCTGTTTTGGCGGATTGGCGGATTGGGGCGGTTTGGTCACGCAGATAAGTCCTATAGTTTGATCCGCTGCCTGATAGCAGGGGATTTCTGCGCCGCCCAGTATAGAAGTCGCGCAGGGCTGCGAGACCAAAAAAAGGCGGATACGCGCCTTACCCGTATCCGCCTTTCACTTGACAGAAAAACGCTTTTTAGGCGGCCATTTCTTTCTCAAGATTGGCAACAATTGCTTCAAAGAACTGCTCGGTCGTAAGCCAGTTTTGCTGCGGACCGATAAGCAGGGCGAGGTCTTTGGTCATCTGGCCGTTTTCGACGGTTTCGATGCACACACGCTCCAGCGTTTCAGCAAATTTCACAACGTCGGGGGTTTCGTCAAATTTGCCGCGATACATCAGCCCGCGTGTCCATGCGAAGATCGATGCGATCGGGTTGGTCGATGTCGCTTTGCCCTGCTCGTGCTGGCGGAAGTGACGAGTGACTGTGCCGTGCGCAGCCTCTGCTTCGACAGTCTTGCCGTCCGGTGTCATCAGAACCGATGTCATCAAGCCCAGCGAACCGAAGCCTTGTGCTACGATGTCGGACTGAACGTCGCCATCATAATTCTTGCAGGCCCATACGAATTTGCCGCTCCATTTCAGGGCGGCGGCAACCATATCGTCGATCAGGCGGTGCTCATATGTGATATTGGCTGCATCAAACTTGTCCTTGAATTCGGTTTCGAAGACTTCTTCGAACAGGTCTTTGAACCGGCCATCATATTTCTTGAGGATGGTGTTTTTGGTCGAGAGATAGACCGGCCAACCGCGGTCGAGGCCGTAGGACAGGCTGGCGCGGGCAAAATCGCGGATCGAATCGTCGAGGTTATACATCGCCATTGCGACGCCCGGGCTTTCAAATTCAAACACGTCGAGATCGATCTTCTCGCCATCCTCGCCTTCAAAGACGAGGCGCAGTTTACCGGCGCCGGGGATCAGCGTGTCGGTGGCGCGATATTGGTCACCAAAAGCGTGGCGGCCCACCACGATTGGATCAGTCCAGCCAGGCACCAGGCGCGGAACATTGTCGATCACGATAGGCTCGCGGAAAACAACCCCGCCCAGAATGTTGCGGATCGTGCCGTTTGGCGAACGCCACATTTTCTTGAGACTAAATTCTTCCACGCGGGCTTCATCAGGGGTGATTGTTGCGCATTTTACGCCGACACCATGTTCCTTGATCGCATTGGCACAGTCGACCGTGATCTGGTCGTCCGTCTCGTCGCGTTTTTCGATGGAAAGATCGTAATATTTCAGATCAATATCGAGGTAAGGCAGGATCAGGCGTTCCCGGATCCACTGCCAGATAATTTTCGTCATTTCATCGCCGTCAATCTCGACAACGGGGTTCTTCACGGTGATTTTCGCCATGCGGATCGTGCCTCTTCTTTACGTGTGGGTGCCCCTTAGCAGAGACGGCGTCATTGTTAAGAGTGAAAAGGGGAACAGGATGGGCGGTGGAGGGGCTCATGTTTGGCCTCAGGCGCCGGTCAGAATTCTGTTGTAACCTTGCGGGCGCAAACCTTGCGCATCGCTTGCGTCCTTGGATCGCCTCGGGCAGGCATATAGGCGGCCATTGGCCGTCTGCATTTGGTCATCTGTGTTTTCAAGACCCGGCTCCGCCCCTGCGGTTTGCAGATGACCAACCGATCCATTTCAGCCTGTCAATGAAAGAGCCCGTTCTTGTCTTCGCCTGTCAGAGCGCGACTGCACGCCGCGGCCAATGCGCCGAAGCCAGGCTGGGCGGATGGCCATCGCCCGGCGTTTGAGGTAACAGAACAAGAGAGATGGTGGGCGTAGAGAGAGTTGAACTCCCGGCCCCTACAATGTCAATGTAGTGCTCTACCACTGAGCTATACGCCCGCACCATCATGCGACTGCCGAAGCAGAGGCGCGCATTAGCGCCCGCAAATCCGGCGCGCAAGACCCGTCTTGGATATATTGCGATTACTGCGCGCCTGACGCTTTCATCGCTGCGCCCTGCCTCTAGAGGCTGGCAATCGCCTGCTCGTCGAATACCCGTTCTACTTCCAGCACCAGATCGCGCAGATGAAACGGTTTGGAAAGCACTTTTGCCGCCGGTTGTTCGCGGCTGGCTTTCAGAGTGACTGCAGCAAATCCAGTGATGAACATGACTTTGGTATGCGGGCTGGCTTCATTACATCGCTGCGCCAGTTCAATACCGTCCATTTCCGGCATCACAATATCGGACAAAAGCAGATCGAAATGCTCGGTTTTCAAAAGCGGAAGCGCCGCCGTGCCGCGGTCCACCGAAACCACCTCATATCCAGCCTTCTCCAGCGCGCGCGTCAAATAACCGCGCATGGCATTATCATCCTCTGCCAAGAGGATCCGGGGTGCGTGTGATTCCGTCATGAGGGTAGTTGTAGGGCAATTGGTTTAAGAAATCCTATGCTTTGTTACAAGTGACCAGCTTTGACACATCACGGCGGGATAGGCTGGAGGGCACTGTGTGCTTTGACATCGTGCGCGGCTGCTTTAAGTCCGCTATGTGATGTCTGACGCGCCGTTAATTTCTCCCGACACTGCCTCACCCGCGCGTGGCGACAGCCTCGGCGGGACAATTCCCGGCACGCGCAAGTCTGCGTTCGCGCTGTCTATTCCGTCCGAAATGCCCATTCCGGTGCTAATCGCCGCGCCGCATGCTGGCCGGCAATATCCAGAATATATCACAGCGTTAATGCGCCAGCCCGATTATTCCAAAATCCGACTGGAGGACCGATATGTTGACCATATCGCATCGCGCGCCGCCCGGATGATTGGCGGATGTTTGCTGATTGCCCATGCGCCGCGTGCCATGCTCGATCTGAACCGCGCAATTGATGATGTCGACTGGAGCATGGTCGTGGGAGGGGCGCCTGAGGGATCAGGCAAAAAAAGTACCAACCACCGCGCGAAAAGCGGGTTGGGGCTGGTGCCGCGCAGACTGGCCGGGGTGGGCGAAATCTGGCGCGAAGCCTTATCGCCGGACGGGTTGAAGCAGCGGGTGGACCATATTCACGGGCCCTATCACACCGCGCTGGCTCAGACATTGGCCACCATCCGGGATCGATGGGGGGCTGCCTTGCTGATCGATGTCCACTCCATGCCGCCGCTTAAAAAATCACGGCCCGAAGAACGGACCGCGCATTTCGTCATTGGCGACAGGTTCGGTGGGTCTGCCGATGACCGGCTTGTGGCCAGCGCGATCCAGATGCTGGGCCAAGAAGGGGCCACCGTGGCCCACAACCGTCCCTATGCCGGGGGATATGTGCTGGACCGCCACGCCAGACCGGCGCGCAATATCCACGCCATCCAGATCGAGATCTGCCGCTCTCTCTATCTTGATACGCACCTATCCCGGCCCACCACGCGGATGGATGCGGTGGCGCAAATAGTGGGACGGCTTGCTCGCCAATTGGGGAAACAGGTCGCCGATCTGGGCCGCGAAAGCGGAACCCCGCTGGCGGCAGAATAATCAGGCGGTGCCCAGAAAAAACCACTCCGCATAAGATTATGCGGAGTGGCCAAGGTTCAGGGAGGTATGCGCTACTGCGCATAATCAGGCCGGCGAATGAGGGGGTTGCGGCCTGACCCAAAGAAAATGGCGACGATCGAGGGCTTTTCAACCCTCAAGCCGCCGCCATTTCAGCATTTTATATTGCAGATCAGCTGGCCGCGTCAGCCAATTGAGGGCCTTTGCCCTGTGCCACCTGACGGGCAAAGATCGAGCGCATGAGTTCAAGCGACATCATATGCGCATAAATCAAAGCGAGAATGCCGTTCTTGTTCCATTCGCGCAGAACATCACCGCGGACCTCCTGAAGCTTTTCCTGATTGATCATCTGGAAACCGCGATAAATATAAGGTTTATCGCCGTTTTCACTTTGCGATATGGAAATTTCACCGTCCATCAAAAGATCATGCTTCTTCAATTCATCGATAAATTGCTTGGTGCGATTGCCCGCAGTTTCAAACTGCTGGCAGAACTCAAGAATTCTCTTGGTGGCGTCGGTGGCTTGGGCATCGCTGTCAAACAATGCTTCCCCGTCTTCGAATTCGCCCAGGTTACCGGCAGTCGGATCAAAACACAGCGAGAGATCATCACCCTCCGGTGTCAGTTTGGCGAGCATGAACGGATATCGGCGGATATAGGCGGGCAGGTACACCGGATCATTGATCTTGCCATTGTCATCGACAAAGGTGTTCACCCCTTCATTCAGACCCATCAGCGCCAAAGGAAGCGGATTATCGCCAGAGGAGAACACAATCGGAAAATCGCGCTGTGCCTGCACGAATTCATCCGCGGTCAGCGGAATGGCGTGATGCTTGCTCAGCCACTCGGCATTTTCAAGCGATTTGGTTTTCCAAGTCGCATGGTCGCGGCTGTTCAGCGGCATCAGATCATTGTAAAATAGTGGCAGTGTCGGCTGCGGCGCGGTGGCCATGAGCAATCTCCGGTTCGTCTGAAATAGTATCTTGGGTGCGCCCAGGAACGGTCCCTCACGCATGAAGCGCGCGCTTTACGGCGTGACAGCTGCCTACGCAAGTGGCCTGACAGTGTGCGGCCCTGGCGGGCTGCCTTCACTGCCCGGGATTGGCGGGATGAGTTTTCCCGGATTGAGCAAATTCTGCGGATCGAGCGCCGCTTTCACGCTGCGCAGGATAGACAGTGCCGCCGGGTCGCCAAGGCGGCCCAACTCGTCGCGCTTCATCTGGCCGATACCGTGTTCTGCACTGATGGAACCGCCCCATTGGGTGACAAGGTCATGCACGAAGTTGCTGATATCTTTGCCTTCATTCGCTTCCCAGATACCGCGCTGCGCCTCTGGCGGGGCCAGCACATGATAATGCACATTACCATCACCCAGATGGCCAAAAGCGAGCGCGGTAACGCCGGGAAACCGGCTCTCAACCGCCGGGACCGTTGCAGCAACGAATGCTGCCATTTGATCGACGGGAACTGAAATGTCATGTTGCATCGCTGGCCCGATCGCGCGTTCCGCAGGTGAGATCGAATCGCGCAATTGCCAGAAAGCCTCTGCCTGGGCCTGCGTAGCGGAAAACGTACCGTCGGCGATCAGCCCGCGTTCGAAGGCCAGCCCCAGTATCTGCTCTGCGCGCGCCGATAGGGCTGGCGCTGCTGGCGCTGCTGACGATGAGGCGGATGATGGCGATGATGACACGATTTCGATGAGTGCATACCATGCATGTTCACCATCCAGCGGGCTACGGGCAGCAGGCAGATAGTCCAGCACCGACTGCAGGCAGTGGCGGGGTAAGATTTCAAATCCCTCCAGCGTGTCGCCGCACAAATCTTCGCACAGCAGAAACATCTCGCGCGCGTGTTCAATCCGCGCAAGCCCAACCCACAGCACAGTACGGTCCCATATTTTAGGGACCAGATTGAGCGTGGCCGCCGTTACGATGCCCAGCGTCCCCTCTGACCCGATCAGCAATTGCTTGAGGTCAAATCCGCGATTGTCTTTCTTCAACGGGGTGAGCGCGCTGAAAATCTGCCCATCTGCCATAACGGCCTCAATCCCGGCGACTTGCGCCCGCATTGTGCCATGCCGCAGAACCTGTGTGCCGCCCGCATTGGTGGAAATCAGCCCGCCAATCGTCGCCGTGCCTTTGCCGCCAAGCGTCAGCGGGAAGCGCAGATCATACCGGTCCGCAGCGTCATGCAAATTTTGTAAGATCAGCCCCGCTTCGCACGTGATCTGGCGTGCTTGCGGATCGACGTGTCTGATCGCATCCATACGGCGCAGCGACAGGATTATGGCGGTGCCGCTCTCATCCGGCGTGGCTCCGCCCGACATGCCGCTATTGCCGCCTTGCGGCACTATCGCGGCGCCGTGCTGTGAACATAAGCTGATGAGCGCGGACACTTCCTCGGCCGATTTCGGGGAAGCGAGCCCAATTGCTGTGCCGGTATAGCGTCCGCGCCAATCGGTCAGCCACGGGCGCAGCACGTCAGCATCGCGAGTGAAACCAGACGCACCCAGCATCGTTTGTGCAGTGTTGATGAACAGCTCTAGATTCTGCATCGCTGCATCATGAGAGCATTGGCTGAGGTTTTCCAGCATTTCCCTCTTGGCGCTTTGTGCTTATGCGGATGCAATTAAGCGAGCGTTCAACCATTTGCTTTAGATATCGCCGGGATTACAGGAACCGCGGCGTTTGAGTCGCAATATTGCCGTTGGAGTATCATCCGGATTTATGCCGTCTTTCATTTCCTTCTTTGCGCCATTGGCATTGTTGTTGCCCGGTGCGGCGACAGACAATGAAGCGCGCATTGTGGAAACGCAAATGACGCCGGAATCGAATGTTGAGCAAGAGGCCGCGTCCAAGGGCTGGCTGATGCTCGAAAGCCTGAGCGGTGTACCCAAACAATTCCAGGTTCGAATTGAACGGCGTCTGACCATTCGCATATCGCCTCAACGCAGCAGAGACCCGCGACAATTCATGTCGACCCTGCCGCAGGGTGAGAAGCTGAGGCAAATGGCCGAGCGCAAAATCGGTAATTGTGTTAAAACCAATCAGATTGTCGGTGTCCAACCTATGGAGGATGACCGGTTGCTGCTGTTTCTGCGCGATCAAAAGATGATCGCTGCGAATTTGGAAAAGGCTTGCTCCGCGCGCGATTTCTATTCCGGGCTGTATGTGGAAGACAATGCGGATGGCCAGATATGCATTGACCGGGACAAGCTGCGGTCACGAACAGGCGCGAATTGTGCAATCAAGCGCATGCGCCAACTGGTTCCGGCCGACACGTAAGTTTTGACCGTAACCGACCTTTGCCAATACGCGGATAAGCCGCAATTGCCCGTGATCGCGTAAGGGCGCGATTTCTTGACTTTTTACGCCATAGCGCACAGATGCGCAGGCGGTTTTTGATGCTTGGGCGCTGTGCCCGGCACACCTGCGGGAATTTTCCCGCTCTATCCGGATATTTGGACCCATATGAAATTTGCCGATCTCGGCCTCTCTGATGAGCTTTTGAAAGCGGTTGACGCCGCTGGCTACACCGAACCTACGCCGATCCAGGCGCAAGCTATTCCCGCTATCCTGATGATGAAGGATCTGATCGGGATTGCGCAGACAGGAACCGGCAAGACCGCCAGTTTCGTCCTTCCAATGATTGATGTGATGGCCGCAGGTCGTCGCCGCGCTTTGATGCCGCGGTCCCTCATACTCGAACCAACCCGCGAATTGGCGGCGCAGGTTGCGGAAAATTTTGAGAAATATGGTGAAAACCACGATCTGAAAATGGCGCTGCTGATCGGCGGCGTGCAGATGGGGGACCAGCTGAAGGCTCTGAATGAGGGCGTTGATGTTCTGATCGCTACACCTGGCCGCCTAATGGATCTGTTCGAACGCGGTAAGATCATGCTCAATGGCTGTGAATTGCTGGTGATCGATGAAGCGGACCGGATGCTCGATATGGGATTCATCCCGGATATCGAATTCATCTGTGACAAGCTGCCCGAAACCCGTCAGACGATGCTGTTCTCCGCCACGATGCCGCCGGTGATTAAAAAGCTGGCGGATAAGTTCTTGACCAATCCGAAACAGATTGAAGTCAGCCGTGCCGGCAATACGAACGAGAATATCACTGCATTCAAAGTGATGGTGAAGCCGCGTCAAAAACGCGAAACGCTCGAATGGATGCTGCGCAACGATCACGTCGAAACCGCGATCGTGTTTTCAAACAAGAAAACCACTGTGCGTGAACTCAATAAAACTTTGCAGCGTAATGGGTTCAAAAGCGGCGAGATTCACGGCGATATCGATCAGGCGACGCGCCAGCAGGAACTGGAACGGTTCAAATCTGGCGATATTAATATTCTCGTCGCGTCGGATGTGGCGGCGCGCGGATTGGATATCAAGGGCGTCAGCCATGTGTTCAATTACGATACGCCCTGGCACCCCGATGACTATGTCCACCGCATCGGCCGCACCGGACGCGCAGGGGCCAAGGGCCGGGCTTTCACCTTCGTCACTGATGCAGATGCAGAAGCTATCACCAATGTCGAGAAATTGACCGGCAGCAAAATCGATATATTCGGTAAAGACGATGTCCGGGTCGAGCTGAAAGATGCGCCTGAGGGCAAAGGCAATGCCAAGTCCAAGAAATCCGATGCGCCAAAGGATGACACGCCCAGCGCGAACCAGGACCGTAACGATAAACCAGCACGCTCACGATCAAGAAAATCCGCCGATAGGTCCCACGAAAAGCGTGAAGGCCAACCAGCCAGGAACGACCGGGGACAAAGCGAGGATCGCCAAAAAAAACCACGCGCCGAGAAATCCGCCAAGCCGGTTGATCAAAAATTGCGCAATGGCCGCAGAAATCAGGAGGATGAGCCGGTCCCTGCTGGCGAATGGAACGGGCCAAAGCCCGACTTTCTTGGTATTGGCTTCGAATAAAATCTGATCGGCTTATGTATCCCAGTCAAACCGCACCAGAGCGTTTCGCCGATCTGGGCGTGCATGCTCTTAGTCTGATTGCTTTCGTCATTGCCGGGGCGATGCTTATTCCCGTTGCGGCAGCGCAGGGCAGCACGGCGCTGGTCGCTGCGACCGCAATCTATGTCGCGACGATACTGGCGTCAATCAGCATATCGGGCGCGTACCATCTGATGCCGCAGCATCATATGCGCAGGACCCTGCAGCGCTGGGATCATGCGGCGATATATACGCTGATCGCCGGGACGT
The DNA here is from genome assembly GCF_049682855.1 of Pontixanthobacter sp. Classification (NCBI taxonomy): domain Bacteria; kingdom Pseudomonadati; phylum Pseudomonadota; class Alphaproteobacteria; order Sphingomonadales; family Erythrobacteraceae; genus Pontixanthobacter; species Pontixanthobacter sp. The sequence continues at coordinate 91,837 of NZ_JBAUIK010000018.1, forward strand.
TCAGCCCATTATTGGTGTTTGCCGGCACAACCAGTGCGTATGTCATTCTGGGTATTGTATGGATGTGCGCGCTCGCGGGTGTGTGGTTCAAAATTTTTGGCAGGAATATCGAGACGAAGTGGTCACTCGCCTCTTATCTGGGGCTGGGCTGGTTTGGCCTGTTTGCATTGCCGGACTTCCGCACGGCATTGCCGACCGCTGCCTTGATCTCTTTGGGTGCAGGTGCCGTATTCTACACCGTCGGGACACTGTTCTACAAAAGCAAAACCTTGCGGTTCCGCTATCCAATCTGGCATTTTTTCGGCTTGCTTGGCGGATCATCCTTTTTCGCCGCCATCTGGATAAGCCTGAGCAGCTAAAGCCTGAATGCTTGTCCGTATCTGTTGTTGATCCGTTCACCGCCGCATGAATATTAGCGAATAGACATAGGCCGCAACCACCACAGCGCAAATGGCCGTCGCGGTGTAGGGGGCAGGGACGAGCGCGAAGACTGTATAGCACCCTACCGAGCGAACCACAGCATGGCGAACACCGACCGGATCATCGGCCGCCCAGCCATAGGGTATCCACACAATACCGGCGAGCACAGCCATGCCGACCACTAGGATCAGCGGCTCGCCTGCATTGGCACCGGCAATGGCGATCGGCACGACAAGACCGACAATCAGTATTGACAGCAGGAATAGCCTGGTCAGCGGGTTGTCGGTGCCCCCGCCGAACAGATTGCGCCCTCTCAATTTATCAATGATGAAAGCGAGCGGCATAATCGCCATCATGATATAAAGCGCGCCGGTTGCTATAGTCCGCTCGTCCACTTGCAGCGCGGCGGCTCCCAACACAGCCCATACGATCATTCCGGCAATGGGCATGGCTACAGTGCCGCCCTCACGAAAATCCGTCTGCAGCTCTGCCAAAGACAGGGTGTTCATGGGTGTCTTTGTGCGAACCGTATCCTTTGCCATAAGATGATCCTCGAACTGGGCAAAATTGCGCCGGATTGCGCGGAATTGCGCGGGATTGCCTGGGGAGCATCCTAACTATCGATGGTCACGAAGCTGTCAATTACCCGCTTTTCGCCGACATTCTCGAAATTGATCACCAGCTTGTTGCCATCCTGGTCAATCACCGTGCCGCTGCCGAATTTATCATGCTTGACCTGCGCGCCGATGGTGATGTCGGTGCGCGCTTTGGCGGCGAAGCTGGCGGCGCTCCGGCGCGGTTCTTTCACCACTGCGGGGGATGATGAATAGCCGCCGGAGAGAGCGCGCTGGAAGCCGGGGCCGCGCGTTCCGCTGCGTGCGCTGCTGACATGCGCAAACGGGTCATCATTTTCGGACCAATTGGCCCGCCACAGCGATTCCCCGCCCGCCATCGTGCTTTCCTTGGTGATATGATCTTCGGGCAAATCTTCGACAAAGCGGCTGGGAATCGAGCTCGTCCATTGGCCATATATCCGGCGGTTCGCAGCATGCAGGATGGTACAGCGGCGGCGCGCCCGCGTGATGGCCACGTAAGCGAGGCGGCGTTCCTCCTCCAGGCTGGCAAGACCGCCTTCATCGAGCGACCGCTGCGAGGGGAATACGCCTTCCTCCCAGCCGGGCAGGAAAACGTTATTAAACTCCAGCCCCTTGGCTGCATGCATGGTCATGATGGTGACTTTCTCGCCCTCATTCGCGCGGTCATTATCCATAACCAGGCTGACATGCTCCAGAAAATCACCCAGCGTTTCGTATTCTTCCATCGCGCGGGCGAGTTCGGACAGGTTCTCAATCCGGCCAGCGGCTTCGGTTGAACGCTCCGCTTCCAGCATGGCATTATATCCGCTTTCATCCATCACAGCGCGGAGCAGCTGCGACGGGGAGATCTGCGTTTCCATTTCGCGCCAGCGCAAGAAATCGCGCATCAATGCGCCAATGGTATTGCCCGCACGCTTGGGCAGTTCATCGCTATCGGCCAATTGCAGCGAAGCAGCGGCGAGCGGCATCCCGCTGGCCCGCGCATACTGATACATTTTTTCCAGCGTTTTGGCGCCAAGCCCGCGTTTGGGCTGGTTGTAAATCCGCTCAAACGCCAGATCATCGGCGGGCTGGGCTATCACGCGCAGATAGGCAAGTGCATCGCGGATTTCAGCACGTTCGTAGAAACGGAAACCGCCAATGATCCTGTAATTCAGACCAATCTGAATAAACCGGTCTTCAAACTCGCGCGTCTGATACTGTGCGCGCACCAAAATCGCGATCTCATCAAGCGGAGCGCCTTCATGCTCCAGCCGTTCGATTTCCTCGCCCACTCGGCGGGCTTCCTCGGGGGCGTCCCACACGCCGATCACACGCAGCTTGTCGCCTTTGGGAAGATCAGTCCAAAGTTCCTTGCCCAGCCGCTCGCTATTGGCGCCGATCAGGCCGGAGGCGGCGGCAAGAATTTCGGGAGTTGAGCGATAATTCTGCTCCAGCTTAATCACTTTCGCGCCGGGAAAATCTTTCTCGAACCGCAAGATATTGGCAACCTCTGCGCCGCGCCAGGAATAGATCGACTGGTCGTCATCGCCCACCACGCAGATATTCTTGCGTTCCTGAGCGAGCAAACGCAGCCACAGATACTGGACCTGGTTGGTGTCCTGATATTCGTCCACCAGAATATATTTAAACCGCTGCCGGTATTGCACGAGCACTTCGTGATGCGTTTTGAAAATATTCAGAACATGCAGCAATAAGTCCCCGAAATCGCAGGCATTCAACGCTTTCAACCGGTCTTGATAAAGCCGGTAAAATTCCTGTCCCCGTCCGTTGGCGTATAGCTCGTTCTCGATCACATCCAGATCGGACGGGTTCAGGCCCCGGTTTTTCCATTTGTCGATCAGTCCGGCCAACTGGCGCGGCGGCCAGCGTTTTTCATCGACATCATTGTCGCGGATCAACTGTTTTAACAGCCGCAATTGGTCATCGGTATCAATGATCGTGTAATTGCTTTTCAGGCCGGCCAGTTCGGCGTGGCGGCGCAGCATTTTCGCGCCGATGGAATGAAACGTGCCCAGCCACGGCATCCCTTCCACCGCCGGGCCGATATGGCCGCCAACCCGCTCACGCATTTCGCGGGCGGCTTTGTTGGTGAACGTCACACACAGAATCTCGCTCGGCCATGCCTTGCGCATCGCGACCAGATGTGCGAGCCGCGCCGTCAATGCGGCGGTTTTGCCCGTTCCCGCACCCGCCAGCATCAGCACCGGACCTTCCGTGGTCAGCACCGCATCCTTCTGCGGGTCGTTCAGACGTGCGGCATAGGCGGGAATTGTCTCGCCTATGGGCGGCGCGGGGGCGGAGGAATGGTCAGTCATAATGAACGCGAACAGTTAGAGAACATTACGCTGCGTATCAAGCCGCGCTGCGCAAGAAAGTCAGTCTCGCTTTGCCGACGTTACGCTCCGCCTCAACGGAATAATCGGTCAGCCTAACATCCTCATGCCGCGCAGTTTCCAGAACGCACCAGGTGGCGGGGCCAACCCAGCCAAGCCGGTGCAATTTATCAAGCGCCACCATCCCCGCCCCGGTCTCATAGGGCGGATCGAGCAGGATCAGATCAAGCGGCGTATTGGCGGGGCCCAGCGCCAGCACAGAGCCTGCCCGGACATCACAGCGCAGTTTCGCGCCAAAGGCAGCGATATTGGCGCGAATGGTTTTAACCGCGCTGTCTTCCTGCTCCACGAACAGGCACTGCGCCGCGCCGCGAGAGAGCGCCTCCAAACCAAGCGCGCCCGATCCGGCGAACATATCGGCCACACGCAAATCTTCGAATGATCCCAAACGGCTGTTGAGCATATTGAACAATGTTTCGCGGGTACGGTCCGCCGTCGGGCGCGTTGATTCACCCCTGGGTGCAGCAATCGTTCGCCCGCGCCATTCGCCCGCGATGATCCGCATTATTTGCCGCTCGTCAGCAGATGCTTACGGTACCGTTCGACATCGGCTTGCTTGATTTCACTGACCATGCCGCGCTTGATATCGCCAAGAATGAAAGGGCCATAGGCAGTCCGCATCAGGCGGTTCACCTCCAACCCCAAAAATTCCAGCACATTGCGCACTTCGCGGTTCTTGCCCTCGGTTAAGGTAAGTTCGATCCACTGATTGCGGCCAGTCCGGCGTTCCAGATTGGCATTGATTGATCCGTAACGCACCCCTTCGATGGTGATTCCGTCCATCAAATCTTCCAGCTGGGTTTGCGATACATCACCAAATGCGCGGGCGCGATAGGTGCGCGGTATGCCGCTGCTGGGCAATTCCAGTGCGCGTTTCAGCGCGCCATCATTGGTCATCAGCAGCAAGCCTTCGGTATTAAAATCGAGGCGGCCCACCGGCATAACCCGCGGTGCATCGCGCGGCAGTGAATTTTCCAGCGCATCGTAAATGGTGCCGCGCCCGCTGAAATCGCGTTCGGCGGTCAGCAATCCGGGCGGTTTGTTGAAACAGAACAGCCGCGCGGGTGCAGGTTTGCCGACCGGTTTGCCATCCACAGTCACGCCGGTGAGATCGGCAATAATCGTGGCTGCAGTTTCCAGCACTGTACCATTGATCGCGACGCGGCCATCGCCGATCATCCGTTCCACTTCGCGGCGGCTGGCAATACCTGCGCGGGCGAGCAGTTTAGCGATCCGGTGCCCTTCAGGTTTGGACGGATCGTGCTTGGGGACGGGTGTGACTGTGACCATAGCGCGCGGTTACGCGCTTGACCCATTTCACTCAAGCATTACTGCGCAGCGCCTGCTGGACGGTTTCATGAAAACGCAGGATCCCGGTTTCCAGCGACCCCAAAGTCAAGTGCGGCACTGCGCCTGTTTCCAGGCCTTGTTGCCCCAGTTCCGCCGCGCGAAAATCTTCGCTGGCGAACACGCCGCCATCGAGCAGGTTCCAGCTCCGCTCCCAATGATCGCGCGCTTTATCGCTGGCGGGTTTTTCGGGGATCAGCATGAAATCCTCCACTGCTGTGCGGTTATGCGCGCTGGGCATCAGCACCATCACATTCACGTAATCGGGGCTGGGGATGATGATTGTCGCGGGCAATAGCTGATAGGCGAACGTAATCACGCGGCGCATTGCGGCCATATCGGTCAGGTCAGCGTTCTCCATATCTTCCAGCCGCCCGACGGCAGAGCGGGCATGCGGGCCGATCATATCGCCAGCCGTCACGCCGTCTTTGAAGAAGGGGCCGATGGTGTTCGCATGAAGCCGCGTGACATGGTAGCTTTCCAGAAAAGCGTCCATGATGAGCTTCCAGTTGCCCGTCACGTGGTGCGTTTTACGCCGGTACAGGAACAGATCATCCATGCCGAAAGCGGAAAAATCCTCGCCCAATATTCGCGCATCGGAAAAATCCGCGCCCGGTTCTGATTGTTCGGGCGCGAACCAGATAAGGCCGCCAGCCTCGCAACTCGGCAATTCGATCAAGCCGTGATCGGATTTATCAAGACCGGGAAAAGTTTCGGGCCTGGGCAGGGCGAGCAGCCTGCCATCCAGCCTGTATGTCCATGCGTGATAAGGGCAAACCAACCGCCTGGTGCATTGCGCATCGCCGCCTTCCATCAATCGCGTCCCGCGATGGCGACAAACATTCAGGAACACATGCGCCGTGCCATCCGCATCGCGCGTGATCAGGAGAGGTCTGCCGGTGTGATCATGCGGAACCGCCATATTGGCACCGGGAAGCAAGGCAGAAGGCACGATCACTTGCGGCATCCGATCGAACAGAGCCGCTTTTTCGGCGCGCCAGTGCTCAGGATCGATATATACGCTGGCCGGGACATGCGTGATGCCCGTATTGTCTCTGTCAGGCGCGCGGCCTCCACCGCTCACAATCGCCTGGGCAAGCGCCAATTGGCCGCTGGTGGGACGCAATCCCCCGATTTCAGTTCCGGTCATGGTCATCCAACTCTTCCCTAAATGCGCCGAGACGCTAGTGTCGCATGAAATTTGCCGCATTCAAAGGGATGGGAATAGTATGGGCGAAGCCGCCGAAAAGAAAACTGCATGGGACGGTATCAAACCATACCTGGAGCCCGCACCGCTAGCAGCACTATTTCTGGGCATATCATCTGGGTTCCCATTTGCAATGATCGCTGCCACATTGACCACCAGACTGGCAGAGGCAGGGATTGAAAAATCTACGGTCACAGCGTTCGCACTTACTTTTTTAGCCTATAATTTCAAATGGCTGTGGGCACCAGTAGTCGATGCAGTGCGTGTGCCTTTGCTTGGGCGTATTGGCCAGCGCGTATCTTGGCTCATCTTTACGGCTCTGTTGGTAATGATAAGCATTATGTTTCTTGGATCACTTGATCCTACGGAAGATATCGCGATGGTTGCCGCAGCGGCAATTTTGGTGGGATTTGCGGGGGCAACTTTCGACGTAGTGATCGATGCGTATCGCATTGAACTGCTTGAGCCGCATCAGTTGGGCGTTGGGTCCGGTATGAGCCAATATGGCTGGCGAATTGGTGCTGCCGCTGCCGGAGCCACAGCGTTGGTAGTAGCAGAACGCTATGGGTGGAGCGCGGCGTACACTGTTTGCGCATTCTTTAGCATCTTTGCGATTGCAACTGGTATAGTCATGGGAGAACCCAAGCGGCGTATCGCACCGAAACCGCTACAGGGGCCCGTTGCCGCCGCAATTGCCTATGTCAGCCCGCTTGCCGAATTTTTCAAACGCAAAGGTGCGTTTTTAGTACTGGTATTTGTGCTTATCCACAAATTGGGTGACACGCTGGCCAATCTGACCTTCCGGTTGCTTTTTGAAGATTTGGGATACAGCAAAGATGAGATCGCGATTTACGATGTCGGGGTTGGTTTCTGGGCACTGCTGGTCGGAGTTTTCGTCGGTGGTTTTCTTTACGCACGTTTGGGTATGAAGAAGTCGGTATTGATTAGCTTGGTCTTGATGGCCGTTTCCAATTTCAGCTTTGCGGGTCTTGCCGCAGTAGGGCACAGCAATCTGGGAATGGCAGCCGCGATTGGTTTCGAAAATTTCGCCAGTGGAATTGGCGGAGTGTGTGTCGTCGCCTATCTTTCAGCGCTCTGCAATCTAAGTTTCACAGCCACCCAATTTGCCCTTCTCTCTGCTGCCGCCAGTATTCTGGGACGGTTTCTAACAGGGACCACTGCAGGTGGTCTGATAGAAGGCATCGGGTACGTAAATTTCTATATACTTACCACGGTTCTCGCATTCCCAGGCGTTATGCTGTTTTGGTGGATGATGCGAAATGGACTGGTGGATCAGTCCTTGGGTACAGCGGGTGAAGAAAGTCCTGTTGAAAATAGTGGCTAGCGCCTAATCGGGAAATTCGCGGTTTCGTTTGAGCACTTCGCCAGCGAGGTAGAGCGAACCCAGAATGGCGACCGGTTGCCGTTTATCATCTGGCCCCCCGGAATTGAGCAGGTGCAGGGCGCTTTCGATAGTATCTGCCGCGCCGTTCGGGGCAATCCCTGCCGCCTTTGCCATTGCGCGCAATGCGGCGGGTTTGTGGCAATCATGTCCGGGCACTGGAACGCCGATCATTATGCTGGTGACCGGCGCGATGGCCTGAATGAATTGCTCCGCATTTTTGTTGCCTAGCATTCCCAGTATCACCTTGATCTTAGGGCCGTCTTGCGCCGCATTCGGCACTATGCTGTCCTGCGATAGCGTCTGTCTGATTGCCTCTGCCGCGTTTGCATTGTGACCACCATCAACCCAGATTTCGGACAGTTCATGGATATCAACAAGCGGTCCATCACCCAGCCGCTGCATTCTGGCAGGCCAGCGCGCCGTCTGTAGCCCGCACGCAATGGCCGAGCCGGTGACTGGCAACGCATTTTGATGCCGTAGCATGGCAATGGCCAATCCTGCATTGTCTGTCTGATGCCGCCCGAACAGCGCAGGCAGCGGAAGGTCAAGCGCGCCTGTCCGGTCAGAATATGTGAGCCTGTCTGCTGCGCTGATAGACCAGGCGTCGCCGCGCATTATCAATGCGCTATCATTCTTTTTTGCCGCTTTTCGAATTTCATCATTGGCCAGCGCAGCGTAACTTTGCGTCACCAGCGCAGCACCGTGTTTGGCAATGCCCGCTTTCTCAAATGCGATCCGCGCAATGGGGGCATCCGGCGCGCCGTCCTCTGGCGCAAGCAGGAATTGTTCGTGATCAATACCCAAGGCGGCGATCCCGCAAACGGCTGGCTGTTCGATAATATTGGTCGCATCGAACCGCCCGCCAAGGCCGACTTCGACCACACAGGCATCGGCTGGATTACGGGCAAAGGCGAGGAAGCTGGCGGCAATGGTCACCTCGAAAAAGCTGGGGCCGAGATCGCCGCAGCCATCCAGAACTTCGGCCAGTAACTGCGCCAGATAGTCGTCTTCAATCAGCTTTCCGGCAATTCGGATCCGTTCATTGTACCGCACCAGATGCGGGCTGGACGTCACGTGGACGCGCTTGCCATCCGCCTCCAGCATCGCGCGCAAAAATGCGCAGGTAGAGCCTTTGCCATTGGTACCCGCAACATGGAAAACCGGCGGTAATTTTTGGTGCGGATTATCCAGCCGCGCCATCATCGCGCGCATGGTATCAAGGCCAAATCGCCCCTGCGGCAGCGACAATTGCGCCAGCCGGTCGAGCTGCTGCCGGACCGCCGGATGGTCGGACGTGCCGAAATCTGCCACCGGTATCAGGCCGCTTTGGTATCCTTGGCCGACCCCTGCATATAATCCAGCAATCGCGCCAATGTTTCGCGCAATGCGTGCCGGTGTACCACCATATCGACCATGCCGTGCTTCTTCAGATATTCAGCGCGCTGGAACCCTTCGGGCAATTGCTCGCGGATGGTGTCCTGGATCACGCGCTGTCCGGCAAAGCCTATCAAGGCGCCGGGTTCGGCAATATGCACATCACCCAGCATGGCGTAACTTGCAGTGACGCCGCCGGTTGTGGGATCGGTCAGCACCACGATATAAGGCAAGCCGGCCTCTTTCAGGCGGCGCGTCATCACGGTTGCCCTGGGCATTTGCATCAGGCTCAAAATTCCTTCCTGCATCCGCGCACCGCCCGCCGCAGTCACGACGATATAGGCGCATTTGCGCGCCAAAGCGCGTTCTGCCCCCTGGCAGAATGCGGTGCCGACAGCCATGCCCATCGATCCGCCCATAAAGTTGAAATCCTGCACGCCGACAACCGCATCATGGCCTTCGATCTGGCCTGACCCGACACTGAATGCATCGCGGTGCGGGTTTTTCGCGCGGGCGTCTTTCAACCGGTCGGTATATTTCTTGGTATCGCGGAATTTCAGCGGGTCTTCCTTAACCTCCGGCTGCTCCAGAAGATCATATCCCATGTCGAGCAACTGGCTGAGCCGTTCATCCGCGCCGATGCGCCCGTGATAGTCGCAGCGCGGGCAGATTTGCTGGTTTTCCTCAAATTCCTTGGCGAACAGCATCTCCTGACAATTGGGGCATTTGACCCACAGATTGTCATTGGTTTCGCGCTTGTCGCCAAATGGCAAGGAATTGCGGACGCGGGTAAGCCAGTTCATGCTGATAGCCTATTCTAGTTTTATCGTCATTGCGAGCGTAGCGACGCAATCCAGAGTATCAAGCGCCTTCGCTGGATTGCCGCGTCACCTTCGGTTCCTCGCAATGACGAAATTAAGGGGTCCGCGCGGAATGAACCGCGTTTGCGAGAGCCGAAGTGAGCTCCCTTAGCGCAGCGGGCGCATTTGCGCCATGCTGCTCCACCAATTCGACCAGAGCAGAGCCGACCACGACACCGTCCGCGACTTTGGCGATGGCGCTGGCCTGTTCGGGGGTCCGCACGCCGAAACCGACCGCAATGGGCAGATCGGTGGCGGCTTTGAGCTTGGCCACGGCGTCTTCGATGGATGCTGTCGCTGCTTGTTGCAGACCAGTAATGCCTGCGACGGAGACATAATATACGAAACCGTCTGACCCATTCAGAACCTGAGGCAGACGCTTGGCATCGGTGGTGGGTGTGGCAAGGCGGATTGGGGCAATGCCTTTGGCGCGCAAAGCAGGGCCGAGTGCCTCGTCTTCCTCCGGCGGAATATCGACGCAGATAACGCCATCGACACCGGCCTTCGCGCATTCATCCGCAAACCATTCGGGCCCGCGCCGGATCATCGGATTGGCATAGCCCATCAGGATCAGCGGCACATGAGGGTGACGCAGCCGGAACTGCTCAGCCAGCGCAAATATATCGGCGGTCGTGGTCCGCTTGGCGAGAGCGCGCAGATTCGCTTTCTGGATCGCAGGCCCATCGGCCATCGGATCGGTGAAGGGCATCCCCAGCTCAATCACATCCGCTCCGCCCTCTACCAGAGCATCGAGATTGGCCGCCGTGTCCCCGTCACCAGCGGTTAGGAAGCAAACGAGTGCTGGGGATGCGAAGGCGGTTGAAATGCGGGTCATGCGGCAGGCCCCTCTCCTCGGTCCTCTCCCCTCAAGGGGAGAGGAGGCACACAGGCTAAAGCCGTCTCACCTTCAGGGGAGAGGGTTGGGAGAGGGGGACTGCCTTTCAACTCATCAACAGCTTCACCAATTCTAACCAAAACACCATCCATATTTCTCATCACATCATTACTACAAAACCGCAGCACCCGGTACCCTTCGCCGTTCAAAAAGGCAGTGCGCTCTGCATCATATTCGGCTTGAAAAGCGTGCGTATCGCCATCCAACTCAATCACCAGCTTTGGCGCATTAGATGCAAAGTCTACGATATATTTGCCAACAACCTTCTGCCGCCTGAATTTTATGCCGCGAAATCTGCCAGCGCGAAGTTGATGCCAGAGGCGTTTTTCTGGCTCGGTTGGTTCTTTGCGCATTGTCTTGGCGTGCTGGAGTGAGGCGGCGTTACGCATTTGCACTGACGCTTGGCCCCTCTCCCAACCCTCTCCCCTGAAGGTGAGAGGGCTTTTTAAGAATGGCGAGGTTTGAGATTATCCGTTCAGTCATGCTTACTGCTACCGTTCCAATTGTTCCAAGCTAGGCAGAACATGCTAATACCAACAAAAGCTATTGAGAGCTGGCCGTATATTGACTTCGTTTCTTCACCAGTAATCACAACGAAAACTGCCAAAATGAGCGCGGAGATTGCAGAGACAATCTGAACAATTCGTATCATATCTCCACCCCAAGCGCCTCTGCCACGGTGAAGATGTCTTTATCACCGCGTCCGCACAGGTTCGCCAAGATGGTCGCGTCATCGGGCATTTCCTTCGCGACTTTAGCAACCGCCGCAATCGCGTGGCTGGGCTCTAGCGCAGGAATAATACCTTCGGTGCGGCACAGCAGTTGGAAGCCTTCCAGCGCCTCGTCGTCGGTTACGCTGGTATAGTCCACACGGCCGCTTTCTTTCAGCCATGCGTGTTCAGGGCCGATGCCAGGATAGTCGAGGCCTGCGCTGATCGAGTGACCATCGGTGATCTGGCCGTCTTCATCCTGCAGCAGATAGGTCTTGTTGCCGTGGAGCACGCCCGGCGCGCCGCCGGTCAGGCTGGCGGCGTGTTCGTCTCCATCAAGGCCGTGTCCCGCGGCCTCCACGCCGAGCATTTTCACTTGGGGATCGTCCAGAAACGGGTAAAACAGGCCCAGCGCGTTGGAACCGCCGCCAATGCAGGCGACCAGCAGATCGGGCAGACGGCCCGTGCGCTCTAACATTTGCGCGCGGGCCTCAATGCCGATCACGCTTTGGAAATCGCGGACCATTTCCGGATAGGGGTGCGGGCCAGCCGCGGTGCCGATAATGTAGAATGTGTCATGCACATTCGCGACCCAATCGCGCAGCCCTTCGTTCATGGCGTCTTTAAGCGTCGCACCTCCGCTGGTGACGGGAACGACCTCTGCACCCAGCAGCTTCATCCTAAACACGTTGGGCTGCTGGCGGGCAACATCGGTCGCGCCCATATAAATCACGCAGGGCAGGCCGAAGCGCGCACATACGGTGGCGGTGGCGACACCGTGCTGACCCGCGCCGGTTTCGGCAATAATCCGCGTTTTGCCCATGCGGATTGCGAGCAGGATCTGCCCGATGCAATTGTTGATTTTATGCGCGCCGGTATGGTTCAATTCGTCCCGCTTGAACCAGATCTGTGCACCTCCGACCGCTTCGGTTAGCCGTTCTGCATGATAGAGCGGGGACGGGCGGCCAACATAATGCTCCAGCAGATCATCAAATTCCGCCTTGTAAGCCGGATCAGCCTGTGCCGCGCGATATTCTGTTTCTAGGTCAAGGATCAGCGGCATCAGCGTTTCGGCGACATAACGGCCGCCATAGGCGCCGAAATGGCCGCGTTCATCGGGCTGGTTTTTAAAGGAATTGGGGGAAAGTGTATTCATCGATCATCCTCTGGCGCTGCGCGCCGCATTACAGAAAGCCGCAATCTTTCCAATATCTTTCACGCCCGGCGCGCTTTCAACACCGCTGGAAGTGTCGACCAGGGGCGCACCGGTTTGGCGGATCGCATCGGCGACATTGTCTGGTGTCAGCCCGCCGGCCAGCCCCCATTCGATCAGGTGCGTGTGTTCGGCCATCAAACCCCAATCGAAACTGGTGCCATTCCCGCCAGGCAAAGCGGTAGCCGGGGCATCAAATAACAGGCGGTCCACTTTGCCCAGAAACCGTTCCGATTTTGCCAGAGTGGGCCTGTCTTTAACGCCCAGCGCCTTCCACACCTCGATTCCCAATCGTTCACGCACCAGTCCGGTCCATTCGGGCGTTTCGGAGCCATGAAACTGGATGACATCGGGCTGTATCGCCTCAATCGCGGCAGAAGTTACCGCGATCTCCGCATTGACCAGCAGCAGCACGACCTTAGCCCTGCCGCGCGCGGCGGCACGCAGGCGCGATGCATCGCCTAAAGCCGAATGGCGCAGGCTTGGTTCGAAATGGACCAGGCCGACATGCGTCGCGCCGGCATCCAATGCCGCGGCCATCGTTTCAGCGGTCGAAATGCCGCAAATTTTGATCTGCGTGGTCATGGGCTCTGTTGTTTATCGGGGTTCTGCTGGCTATAGGTCTTTGGCGAGTTTCAAAGAGCGGTCGATGGCCTCGCGGCCTTCAGGCTCGGAATGGCTCATGGCAATAATCGTCGCATCAGGAAATGCGACGGCGAAATTGCTGAGTGTTGCGGCGTAATTCTGCGTATCTGCATCGGCCAGATTACCCAGCGATTTCGCGCCCGACCCCTTGATCAGGCAGCCGCCAAATGCGATCCTGGTACCGGCAATTCCAACCGTGATATTGTCGGCTGTATGTCCGCCGCCGGGATAATAGATTTTGAGCGGTGCGAGCACCTGCGCTGCGTCCCCGGTGGCCCATTGCCGCGCATTCAAAGTGATGTCGTTTTGTGCAGGGGTCAGGTTTTTTTCTGCGGCCAAGGAATTGGTCATCGCCAGCGCATAGGTGGCGACACCTGCATCATGCAGCGCGTTCATTCCGCCCATTTTGTCCTTATGCGCATGCGTGACCACAGCCGCGCGGATCGGCTTGTTCAGCGCCGCGCGCGCCCAGCCTATGATCGCTTCGGTCTGCTGGTCGGTCCATGCGGTATCGACCAGCAGGGATGTCTCCCCATCCGCCACCACCAGGCCGTTGGTCGGGATCGCGCCGAACCCGGGTACGTCAAGATAGGCGGTATGTTGCCAGATACCCGGCGCAAGTTCTTGAAAAGACACAGGCCCGAATTGCTGGACATCCGCGCGAGCCGATTCCTGCTGGGCGATCGAGGGGCGGATTTCCTTATAAGTGCAGGATGCGCTTGCTACCGCCAGCAAGGCGGCGGCTGACATACGAATCCCCGCAGCGATCACAGCGTTGCTTCAATATCGCGGGCGGCCTGAACCGGATCGGCTGCCCGGCTGATCGGGCGGCCAATCACGAGCACGCTGGCCCCGTCATCGCGTGCCTGACGGGGGGTCACAACGCGCTTTTGATCACCAATCGCGCTACCCGCAGGACGCAGGCCTGGCACAACAAAAAAGCCGTCTTTCCAATGTTTATGTGCTGCGCCAACTTCCTGGCCAGAGCAGACAATGCCATCTATCCCGGCTGCGTGGGCAAGCTCTGTCAGACGCATCACATGATCATGCGGCGTGCCGCCAATGCCTTGCTTTACCAGATCACGCTGGTCCAGACTGGTAAGCATGGTTACCGCAACGACTTTGGTATGTTCGCCCGCTGCCGCCTTGGCATCTTCCAGCATCGCACGTCCGCCGCTGGCATGCACGGTGACGATTGCTGGCTCCAGAACATGGACTGCCTGCATCGCGCGCGCAACGGTGTTGGGGATGTCATGCAATTTCAGATCAAGAAAAATCGGCAAGCCAAGCTGCGCGATCTCGTGCACCCCGTGCGAACCGTGCGCGCAGAAGAATTCTAAACCCAATTTCAGCCCGCCAATATGGCTTTTTACTTTTTTCGCCATGATCCGGGCCGCATCCAATTGCGGCATATCCAGCGCAAGATAGACAGGGTTGCTCATAATGTTTTGGGCTCGGCCGATAGGGGGCGCGCGCCCGAAGCAGAGGCGGGTGACGAAGGCTGGGCGAAACGGGCGGCGTCCGCACTGCCAGATGGGCCGCCCATCGCATCTGCCGTGCTGGCAGACGGTGTGACGGCAGACGCCCTTGCAGCGTTTTCCAACGTTTTGATCCGGCGCGAAAGCCGCCATTTGATACCGCGATGGACCAGCCATGTTGGCACCATGCCTAGCAGAAATGCCATGATAACCAGCGCGGGCACTTTGGTTTCGACAATCAGGTTTTCCCAGATTGTCACTTCTACAGGGGTCCAGTTAAAAAACGAAAACGCCGCCAGACCGACAAACAACAGAACCCAGAAGATGGTGCGGACGACCTGCATAATTTTACTCCGACTATTGCCTTTTATCCCTACGCCGGTTCGTGCCGGAAGTGAAGGGCGGGCACATTTTGGCGTCTAATGAAACACCCGTTCAAAGATATGATCGACCTGTTTGTAATGATATTCGAGATCAAACTTTGCTTCGATTTCAGCGGCTGACAGCGCGTCGGTGACTTCGGTGTCGGCTTTGAGCAGATCAAGCAATGATACCGCGCCGTCCGATTCCCATACTTTCATCGCATTACGCTGTACCAGGCGGTAGGCGTCCTCACGGCTGACACCGGCTTGGGTCAGCGCCAGCAATACACGCTGCGAATGGATCAGCCCGCCCATACGGTCCATATTTTTCTGCATCCGATCAGGATAAATCAGCAATTTGTCGATTACACCGGTCAAGCGGCCCAGAGCAAAGTCGAGAGTAATTGTCGCATCAGGGCCAATGAAACGCTCGACTGAGGAGTGCGAAATATCGCGTTCATGCCACAGCGCGATATTTTCCAGGGCTGGCATGGCATAGCCGCGGATCATACGGGCCTGGCCGGTCAGGTTTTCGGTCAGGATCGGATTGCGTTTGTGCGGCATGGCGCTGGAGCCTTTCTGGCCCGGCGAGAAATATTCTTCCGCTTCCAGCACTTCGGTCCGTTGCAAGTGGCGAACCTCGACAGCCACCCGTTCGATTGATCCGGCGATCACGGCCAGAACAGAGAAAAACATCGCATGCCGGTCACGCGGGATGACTTGGGTGGAGATAGGTTCAACGCATAGGCCCAATTTTTCCGCGACATGCGCTTCAACGCTGGGGTCAATATTGGCGAATGTACCAACCGCACCCGAGATTGCGCAGGTGGCAATTTCAGCGCGTGCTGCGATCAGGCGCGCTTTGCAGCGGTCAAATTCTGCATAAGCCTGCGCCAGTTTCAAACCAAACGTCACCGGTTCTGCATGGATACCGTGGCTACGCCCGATGGTGGGGGTATATTTGTGCTCCTGCGCGCGCCGTTTGATGGCTGCGAGCAAAGCGTCGAGGTCGGTGAGCAGGATATCAGAGGCACGTGCCAGTTGAACCGCCAAGGCGGTGTCCAGAACATCGCTGCTGGTCATGCCCTGATGCATGAAACGGGCTTCATCGCCGACCTGCTCTGCCACCCATGTCAGAAAAGCGATGACATCATGTTTGGTCACCGCTTCAATCGCATCAATTGCGGGAACATCAATGACCGGATCGGTCGCCCACCAGTCCCACAGCGCCTTTGCGGCGCTTTTCGGGACTACGCCAAGCTCGCCCAGTTTCTCGGTCGCATGCGCCTCTATCTCGAACCAGATACGAAAGCGTGCCTCCGGCTCCCAAATGGCGGACATTGCGGGGCGGGAATAACGCGGGACCATAAACACTCCGAAACAGATGATTCTTGAAAATTACTGGCGTGCTGAGGCGGCTAAGCGGGCCGGTTGCGCTTGGCAAGTGATGCGTGTCGACGAACTGCGGACGAATGGTATCTTGGCTGGCCGGGCACCTGTAAACCGTTGTTGTTACTGTTTTTGCTGCCCCGGTTCAGTAAATAAAATTGACCGGTTCTAATTGCAAAGGACCGAGCATACTGTAGGTTTGCCCGATTACTTTCCATCAGGGGTTATTCATGTACAAATTGGGCTGCATCAGCGCATTTGCGATGGTTGCAACTTCCACGCCAGCCTATGCCGGTGAGGAAGTCCGGTACGAGGAAGCCCCAGACTGGGTTATTGCCGCCGATCTGGCCCCTGACACTTTGGCTGCGGGCCCATCCGATATTCTCTATGATTGGCAGCACCGGCTCGAAGAAGGGATGGTGCACGAATATAACGACCGCGCTGTCCGGATAGACAATCCGGAATCGCTTATGTCGGAAGGGACGCTGCAATATTCATGGGCGCCCGATAAAGGCGATCTGTTTATTCACCGGCTTGAAATCCTGCGCGGCGACGAAGTGATTGATCTGGCTGCAAAAGGCGTCCGGTTCGAAATTTTGCGGCGCGAACAGGGGCTCGAAAGCCGCTTGCTCGATGGCCGTTTGACCGCGACGGTTGCAGTGCCGGGTTTGCAAGAGGGTGATATTTTGCGTGTGGCGCATAGTATTACTCTGGCGGATCAGGCCTTGGGTGAGGAAGTGCAGGCATTCCAGTATCTTCCACCCGCACCATGGCGCGCGGGCAAGGCGCGCACCATCGTGAGCTGGCCGACGGCTTACGATATTTCCTATCAGGCGGGCCCCAATATTGATCTGCCCGATGTTGTCGAGCGGGGCGGGTACACTTATCTGACGGTGGATTTGCCCATCGCCAAACCGGACGAGATGCCCGAAGATGCGCCGTCACGCTTCAGCCGTCCGCCGCTGCTGCGCGCGGGCAGTTTTGCAAGCTGGCAGGAATTGTCCGCTGTGATGGAGCCGCATTTCACCAAAGCAGCGATTGTTTCGCCATCGGGTAATGTCGCGGGCGAAGTGGCTTCGATCATGGCGCAAAGCGACGATCCTTTGAAACGCACTGAGCTGGCTGTCCGGCTGGTACAGGATCAGGTGAGCTATCTGCTGGATGGTCTGGATGGCGGCAATTATCTGCCCCAATCGGCGGAAGAGACGTGGGAAAAAAGATACGGCGATTGCAAAGCCAAATCGGTGCTCCTGATGTCGATCCTGCGGCAGATGGGTATCGAGGCGGACGTTGTTCTGGTTGCGACCGAGGGCGGTGACGCTTTGCCGGAATTGCTGCCGATCCCCGCAAATTTCGATCATATGATTGTCCGCGCCACAATTAACGGCACCGATTACTGGATCGACGGAACCAGCACCGCCACGCGGATGCACAATCTGGCTGAAGTGCCCGCATTTTACTACGCTTTGCCGCTGCAACCGGGCGGCGCCGATCTGACCAAAATGACCGATCGCCAGAAACTGTTTCCCGATTCGGTTATGCGGATGACTTTTGACCAGAGCGCGGGCCTTGATTTGCCGATGCTGTTCAGTATCGAAATGGAAATTTCGGGTACCACGGGCGCATCTATCCAGTCGGTCGTCGACGAGGATGATCCCGAAGTCCGCAAGCAGATTGGCCAAAGGTTCGGCAGGGCTGGCGGGACGGGACAGGTGACTTCCGTATTGCTGTCCTATGATGAAGAACTGGCTATCGGCAACATCTTGATAAAGGGCGTGTCCGATTCCGCGTTTGATTTCGACCAGGGCGAGATCACGATGGATATGGGCGATACGAACGATAATGTATCTTTCGAACCCAATCGTATCCGGCCCAAATGGCGCGATATTCCCGTGGCCACTTATGGCCCGAGGCGCGACCATACGATCACCACGGTTATTCTCCCCGAAGGCGGCAAAGGGTTCACTCTGACCGGCACCGAAACCATTGATGACCGCTTCGCCAATACGCAGATTATGCGGAAATCCTCTATCGATGGCGACCGCGTGACAGTCGAAGAGCAGACGATCAGCGATCTGGGCGAAATACCGGTCGAGAAACTCGCCGAAAACCGCCATGCGGCCTTACGGATTTCAAAAGCCGATCTGACATTAAATGCGCCGGAAAATATTACATGGCGGTGGGAGCTTGACCCGGACGAACTGGCGGCCCGCACGCGCACAGCGCGCAATGCCTATAATGTGGCGGTTGTTCTGGCCGATGATGATGATTTTGCGCCGCTGCAATCGCGGGCGAATTTCTTCCGGCTGATTTATGATTTCGACAATGCGCTAACAGATATCAACGCGGTGATCGCCGAACAGCCGACAGCCGATCTGTTTCTGACCCGCTCGGGCCTGCATGTATCATTGGGCCAATTGGACGCCGCGATTGCCGATATCCAAACCGCCTATGACCTGTCGCCCAGCAATGATACCGCCTATTACCAGGCGCAGCTAATTGCCCGGACAGGCGACACTGACCGCGCGCTCGAATTGCTCGAATTATTACCCGTCTCGGAAGACGAGCAGGACGGCTTTATCGATACACAGTCCTTCATTCTGGGGATGGCAGGAGATGTCGGTACCGGCCTCACCATGCTGGAGGAGCGGCTGCTCGAAAAGTCGGAAAGCTCTAGTTTGCTCAATGCCGATTGCTGGTATCGCGGGCTGCACAAGGTCGGTCTGGGCGATGCCGTGGCGCAATGTACGCGCGCTGTCGAACGGGCCGATTATCCCGCTTCGGTATTGGATAGCCGTGCGATGGTGCATTTCGCGAAAGGCGATTATGACGCTGCAATCGCTGATCTGGATGCGGCTTTGAAGATTGCTCCCGCCCTGTCGGCCTCGCGCTATTTGCGCGGTATTATCCTGTTGGAGCAGGGCAAAAGCGAAGGTCGCGAGCAAATCGAAATGGCATTGCGCCAGACGCCCGAGTTGAAGGATTATTACGCGCTCTTCGGGATAGAACCCGAACTGTAATGACAGATCACCAGAGCAGTAGATTGCCGTTTCAGATCAGGCCTTTGGCTCTCAGCGAAACATGCCCGTCGCGGCCTATAATAACGTGATCATGCACCACAATGCCTAGCAACCGGCCAGCCTCCGCAATGCGGTGGGTAATCTGGATATCGGCGCGGCTGGGCTGCGGGTTGCCGCTGGGGTGGTTATGCACCAGGATAAGAGCCGTCGCGCCTATATCCAATCCCTTGCGGATGACTTCGCGCGGATGAATGGCCGCTTCATCGATCGATCCATCGCCGACATGGTGATCATGGATAAGCCGGTTCTGCGTATCGAGATAGAGCACCCGTACCCGTTCGACCGTCAGATGCGCCATATCTATGGTGAGGTAATCGAGCAGCGCCTGCCAGCTGCCCAGCACGGGTTTTTGCGATACTTCATTGCGCGCCATGCGCCGTGCCGCCAGAGCGGTGATTTTCAAAGAGGCCGCGCTCGTCTCCCCAATTCCCTTGACGCTCTGTAGTGCTTTAGGGTCAGCATTGAGTACCCCTGCAAGCGAACCAAACCGGTCGATCAGGGCTTTCGCGGCGGGTTTGGTATCGCCTTGTTTGATGGCCGCAAACAGTAGATATTCGAGCACTTCATAATCAGCCAGCGCCTCTGCACCGCCATGCAGCAATCTGTCACGCAAACGGGCCCGATGACCGGTTCCGCCATGTTTTTGCGGGGCTTTGGGCGGCGTATCGCCTGTGTCGGGCACGATTTAATCCTGTTGTGACGCGCGGACTGCATTGCCTTTGTCAGCCACTCCGCGCAAGGAATAAGCGATGCCGCCCGCTTCCAATAACACTGGCGATCCTGCGCCCGAATTGCCGCTGCGAAGGAGGCGTAAGGCGCTGCGCCGGTTTGCGTGGGTGCTGTTCGGTTGCCTGATGTGTGTCAGCCTGCTGGGCTGGGCGCTGCGGGAAGACATCGCCCGCGATCTTATTGGGGAGGAACTGGCGAGGCTCGGTGTGCCCGCCACCTATGATGTCGCGGAAATTTCGCCCGACCGCCAAGTGCTCACCAATATCATTATTGGCGATCCCGCCAATCCCGATCTGACTATCGAACGGGTTGAGGCAGAATTAATATACGGGCTGGGTCCGCCGGAGCTGGGCCGGATTACATTGATTAAGCCGCGCCTGTTCGGCAGTTACCGTGATGGCCGCCTCAGTTTCGGCGCGCTCGATACGGTGGTGTTCGCTGAAAGCGACGAGCCGCCGGGTCTGCCCGCGCTGGATCTCGCGCTGATTGATGCACGCGGGCTGCTTGAGACGGATTTTGGCAGAATTGGCTGGAAGGCGGAAGGGGAAGGGAGGCTGGATAGCGGTTTTACCGGTATCATCGCTGCAACGACCCCGTCTTTAAGCATCGCCGGATGCCGTGCTGCTGCGCCTTCGCTTTACGGAAATATTTCGACACAGGCCGGCGCGATATCGCTTGACGGTCCGCTTCGGGTGCCATCGCTTGATTGCGCCGATGCGGGGGTCAATGCGCGAGGGGCAGAGTTTGCGCTCGATCTGACCGTGGCCAGCGACTTTGCCAAAGCCGACGTGCAGGCCGCGGCCCTGACGCGGCAATTTTCCGGTGCCGGTATCCTTGCCGCGCAGGTGAGCGGACCATTGCGGCTTTCTGCAACGCAGGATGGGCTGACCGCAGCGATTGATTTGCAGGCCGGACGGCTGGCGTCGGGAAAATTGCGTGCGGGCAAGGCTACGATCGGCGCCATGCTGCGGATGCAGAACGGGTATGATACGGCGCAATTACAAGGTGATGTGGCTGTCACCGCAATTGATGCGGGCGCTTATCTATCGGGCCGCTTGCTGCCACTGCAAACATCAGCCGAAGGCACTTTGCTTGCGCCGCTCTTCGCCAAACTGGATGCCGCGCAGCAGCGACAATTGCGCGGCGCGAGGCTGAACGCCTCATTTAATATGAAAGCCGCCAATGGGACGATCAGCGCATCGGTTCCGCAAGGCAGCCTGCGCAATGCCAGCGGCGGTGATATCGCATCCTTTTCCCGCGTTGAGTACCAGCAATCACGTTCTGCACAGGCCAAGCTGAGCGGGAATTTCCGGATGGGCGGGAACGGTTTGCCGCTGATTACCGGGCGGATGGAACAACGCGGCGCGGATGACGCGATATTCCGGCTGAAAATGCAGCGATACAGTGCGGGTGACAATTGGGTGGAATTGCCCGAATTGGCTGTGACGCAGCGCGGCGGAGCGGTACAATTTACCGGTAATGCTGCGGTT
Organism: Pontixanthobacter sp.; assembly: GCF_049682855.1. Taxonomy (NCBI): domain Bacteria; kingdom Pseudomonadati; phylum Pseudomonadota; class Alphaproteobacteria; order Sphingomonadales; family Erythrobacteraceae; genus Pontixanthobacter; species Pontixanthobacter sp. Next base: position 113,433 of record NZ_JBAUIK010000018.1, read on the forward strand.
AGCGGAATGTTGCCCGGCGGCGCGATGCGCAATCTGGCGGTGCCCATTGAAGGCAGCTGGAGCGCGGCGCGCGGTTTGGCGATCTGGAACAGCTGCACGACTGTTCGCTTCGATTCGCTGAAATTTGCCAATCTTGATCTGGCCAGCCGGGGACTGCGCCTGTGCCCGCCGCCCGGCGGCGCGATCGTTCGGCAAAGCGGCGATGCCTTGCGTATCGCGGCAGGTACCGGATCGCTGGCGCTGAACGGATCACTGGGCGGAACCGACATTGCGGTGTCGAGCGGGGCGGTCGCCATTGCCTATCCCGGTGTGGTTAAGGCAAGAGACGTGACCATCACGCTGGGCGCAGATACACAGGCGAACCGCTTTGCCGTGTCAGAGCTTACGGCGATGTTTGATCAAACCATCACTGGCAGCTTCAGCGGCGCAGATATACGCCTATTCGCGGTGCCGCTCGATATTTCCGGGTCATGCGGCGAGTGGAGTTTCAATGATGCTGTATTGGCGGTTTCGGATGCGGCATTCACCGTATCTGATCGCGAGGAGGTTCAACGCTTCGAACCGTTAATCGCGCGCGGTGCATCGCTGGTTTTGCAGGATAATATTGTTACCGCCAATGCCGTGCTGCGCCATCCGGCGAGCGGCCGGGCGGTGAGCGCGGTGGATATGCGGCACAATCTGGACAGCGCAGCCGGTTTTGCCAATCTCACCGCCTCGGGGCTGACTTTTGATAACGCGTTACAGCCTGATGACCTGACCTATCTGGCGGGCGGCGTAGTGGCCTTGGTGCGAGGTAGGGTTACCGGTTCGGGCAGGATAGGCTGGGATGCTGACACGCTCACCAGCGCCGGAACATTCTCTTCCGAATCGCTTGATTTCGCGGCGGTATTCGGGCCGGTCCGCGGCGCCAGCGGGACAGTGGAGTTTGTTGATCTGCTCAGCCTGACCACCGCGCCCGATCAGGAAATATATGTCGCATCGGTCAACCCGGGTATCGAGGTGCTGGACGGGATTATTGGTTTTTCGCTGAGAGAGGGGCAGTTTCTGGGTGTCACCGGCGGTGAATGGCCGTTTATGGGCGGCACGCTCACTCTCAAACCGGTCGATCTCAACTTGTCTGCGCAGGAAGAGCGCCGCTATGTTCTCGAAGTCGAGGCGTTGGATGCGGCTCTGTTCGTGGAAAATATGGACATTGCCAATCTTGCCGCGACCGGAATCTTTGATGGGTCGCTGCCGATCGTGTTTGACAAGGAAGGATTTGGCGCAATTGTTGGCGGGTCGCTGGTATCGCGGGCGCCCGGCGGCAATGTCGCCTATGTCGGCGAGCTAAGCTACCGCGACCTTTCGCCGATGGCGAATTATGCTTTCACGACTTTGCGCAGCCTCGATTATGATACGATGCGGATCGGAATGGATGGTGCACTGACGGGCGATATCGTTACCCAGGTCCGGTTTGACGGGGTCAAGCAGGGCAGTGGTACCAAACAGAACTTCATTACGCGCCAGATTGCTGATTTGCCGATTCGGTTGAATGTGAATATCCGTGCGTCATTCTATGAACTGTTCACCAATCTGCGCACCACCTATGACCCTTCTTCGGTGCGCGACCCGCGCGATCTGGGTCTGATGCGCGATGATGGCACCCGTTTCATTCGCCGTGATGCAGCCCCCGCATCAGCGCCCGCCCGAACGCCGACACCGGCCCCTCCTTCGCCGCCCCAGATACCGCCACCAGACTTTATTCGTTCCGCAGAACCGTCCATTCAGACTTCAGACAGCGAGGAATTGCCATGACGGCTATGAAATTGACCAAAGCCCGCCTCAAGGCCTGCTCCGGCGCGGTACGCGTGCCATCGCAGGGCGGCACGGCAAGAAAGGGTGTTGGATATTATGCTACGGCGATTTTGATGGCCGGTTCGATGGCGGTTGCCGGATGCATTAATGTAAATGCACCCAGCGAGCCGATAGTTATCGAATTGAACATCAATATCACGCAGGAGGTGATTTACCGCCTGGCAGAAGATGCCGGTAATACGATTGATGAGAATGCCGATATTTTTTGATAGTGTGCGTTTAAGGATACGAAGATGAAGAAGCCAGTTATGATTGCCGTTGCGGCCGCTATTGCCTTTACCGGCCTGGCCGGAACTGCCTATGCCCAGCGCGACCCGGCCTATGATTCCGCGCGGTCTGCGGGGCAGGTGGGTGAGAAAATGGACGGTTATCTGGGCATCGTCGGCGCCGAGACGCAGGCACTGCGAAAAATGGTCAACGATATCAATATCAAACGGCGTGCCGTGTATACGCAGCGTGCCTCCGCAGAAGGGGCGACGGTGGAGCAATATGCGGCGACATCCGGCTGCCTGGCCATTGCGCGCACCGTACCGGGAGAAAAATATCAGGCACCCGATGGATCATGGCAAACCCGCACCAGCGCGCCGCCGCTGCGCGATGCGCGCTGCGCTGGTACCTAGACCCGCTGATACGCACGATGCCCAGGGGGGGCACATGGCGATCGCGGGAAAGTATTCTGCGCAATGTGTGTGTCAGAAACTGCTGATAATCTCGCAGGTGCAGCACCACACAGTTGACTTGAAAACGCCCCCTGCCTAAAGGGACCTCGCCCTCGGCGGGCAACTCTTTCGCATGCGCCGGACATCCCTGTTAAGGACACCCCTGATGGAGGAAAATGGCATGAGCGACGAAAAGCCCGCACGGGAACCCATCGCCGAGGATGCGCGCATCGATGCGCTCGAAGCGCGGCTGAAGGCCGCACGCGAGCGTGAAGAGGTACGCAACCGGCCGCAGATATCGGGGACCGATGCGAATTATCGCAGCGGAAACCGGGTTCTGGCGGATTTGTTAGGTGGGCTTCTTGGCGGAACGGTGATTGGCGGAACGATTGATTATTTCGCTGGTACATCACCCTGGGGTCTGTTGGCTGGTCTGTTCCTTGGGATAGGTGTGGCTTTCAGAAATATTTTCCGAATGGCGAACACGCAATCGGGCGATCCACCGAAAGGTGATTAGGCTGGTTGCGGGTGTTCCTTACGCGCAGGGATTTTTGAGACGTGGCAGCCGAAGAAGGCAAAGTCGATCCAATGCACCAGTTTACCATCGAGCCTTTAATGGGCTCTGGTAGCTGGGAGCTCGCAGGGTTTAATATCGCTTTCACCAACAGCGCGTTGTGGATGGTCCTCACGACTGTACTGCTGACAATATTTGTTGTCGGCGGCATGAAGCGGGAGCTCGTGCCGGGCCGCTGGCAAATGATGGTGGAAAGCGCGACCGGTTTTATCGATGATATGCTGGAGGCGAATATCGGCAAGGAAGGGCGCAAATATGTGCCCTATATCTTCTCTCTGTTCATGTTCATTCTGTTCGCCAACTTGCTCGGACTGCTGCCGATTGGCATCGTTGGTTTGCATCCTTTCACATTCACCAGCCATTTTACGGTCACCGGTGTTCTGGCGATTATCAGTTTCGCGATTGTCCTGATTGTCGGTTTCTGGAAGCACGGTTTCCATTTCTTCAGCCTGTTCGTGCCATCTGGAACGCCGCTGCCGATGGTCCCGATCATTTTCCCGATTGAGCTTATCTCGTTTCTCGTGCGCCCGTTCAGCCTCGCGCTGCGTCTGTTTGTCGCAATGATGGCGGGTCACGTATTGCTCAAAGTTTTGTCGAGCTTCGTGATTGACGGCACAAATGCCGGGGTCGGCTTTGCCGCGATGGTGGGTGTACCAAGCTTTGTCTTGATGATCGGTATCAGCGCGCTGGAAATTCTGGTTGCGGGCATTCAGGCCTATGTGTTTGCGCTGCTTACGTCGTTATATATCAATGACGCCGAGAACCTTCACTAACACACAAATTTCACCCAATTTTCAATCAACACATAAGAATTTTCGTAAGGAGTTATTACAATGGACGCAGAAGCAGCAAAGCTCATTGGTGCAGGTCTTGCAGCGATCGGTGCCGGCATGGCCGCTATCGGTGTGGGTAACGTATTTGGTTCTTTCCTTGAGAGCGCACTGCGCAACCCGGGCGCGGCCGATGGTCAGCAGGGGCGTTTGTTCATCGGTTTCGCGGCGGCAGAGCTGCTCGGCCTGCTGTCATTCGTTGTCGCGATGATCCTGATTTTCGTCGCCTGATATTCAATCGCGGGGCTGGCTTGCTGGTCCTGCGACCTGTTTTTCTACGCCAAACGCCGGGACGTGATCCTATGCCTCAGATAGCTCAGATAATGGAAACCTATTCCAGCCAGATTTTCTGGCTGCTGGTGACTTTTGGGTTTGTCTTCTTCGTTATTGGCCGCGGTATGGTGCCGCGCGTCATGGATACGGTCGCCCAGCGTGACAGCCAGATCGCCAGCGATCTGGCTGCTGCCGAAGCGGCCCGTGCCCAGGCAGACGATGAAGAGGAAGCATGGCGTAAACGCGAGAATGAAAATCGCGCTGCGGCGCAGGCTCTGGTGGCCAAGGCCAAGGCCGACGCTGCTGCCAAGAGCGAGAAAAAACTCGCATCGGCGCAGAAACGCCTTGATACCAAGCTGGAAACAGCGGCGGCTGAAATTGCCGAGGCGCGCAGTGCTGCGCTCACCGAAGTTGAAAGCGTTGCAGCCGAAGCGGCCCAGGATATCGTCAGGCAATTGGCCGGTGTCAAAGTAACAGCGGCAACTGCAAAGTCAGCGGTGAAGAAAGCTATGACCCATGTCTAGAGCTCCTGAGGTTTTTACCACTGTAGATATCCCTGAATCGCTGGGGCCATCCCTGTGGGGTATGGAGCCTTATCAGGTCGTTTCTGTCGCGATGCTTGTCCTGATCCTGATCATGGTATGGAAAAAAGTGCCGGCCATGATCACCGGCGGGTTGGACGCAAAGATCGCTGCCATTCGCGAACAGCTGGACGAGGCAAAGAAACTCCGTATGGAGGCGGAAGCTTTGCGGAACGAATATGCAGCCAAGATCGCCAATGCGGAAAAAGACGCGGGCGCGATGCTGGAGAATGCTCAGAAAGAAGCCGACGCGATTCTGGTGAAAGCCGAAGAAGACAGCAAAGTGATGGTCGCTCGCCGCAAGCAAATGGCGGAAGATAAAATCGCTGCCGCTGAACGCGATGCAGTGACAGAAGTGCGCGCTGCTGCTGCATCTGCTGCAACATTGGCAGCGCAAGAGCTTATTTCGAAGAAACATGATGCAGCCGCTGACAGTAAGCTGGCTGATCAGGTAATCGCCGGCATCTGAGCCCTTTCCTTTTAGGGATAAACAAGGGCGGCTCATCGGTCGCCCTTTTTTTCCGGGCCAGGGTCACTGTTTCCGGGCCAGGGTTACGCGCCCGGTTTCAGCACGACTTTTCCAACCAGTTCGCGGCGGTCCATAGCCTCAAACGCATTGCGCCACTGCGACAAAGGCACGGTCCGGTCGATAGCCGGATCAATCGCGCCCTGATTGGCGAGTGCCGACACCGTGTCCGCTATGCGTTTACCGCGGTCGGGGAAGCGGCGCGCATATTCACCCGCGCGCACACCCACGACCGAGAAGCCCTTGATCAGCGGAATGTTGGTGGCGAGATCGGCGATCCGCCCACTGGCAAAACCCACAATGAGCAGTTTTCCGCCAAAAGCGACACAGCGCGTGCTCTCGTCAAAAATATCCCCGCCTACAGGATCAAGAACCAGGTCAGCGAGCGCATCGCCGGTAATTTCGGCGACCTGTTCACGGAACCGGCATGTGCTCTCAATTACGGCATCCGCATCGTAAAGCGCGGCAATTCGGTCAATTTTCTCAGGAGAGCCGGTTGCAGCGATGACTTTCGCGCCCATGCTCTTGGCCAGATCCACTGCCGCCAAGGCAACTCCGCCGCTTGCGCCATGTATCAAGACCCATTGGCCCGGCTGCATATCGCCGAGCTCGACCAAAGCGGTATATGCGGTGGTGTAGGCAGCGCCAAGCGCAGCGGACTTGGCATAATCCAACGCTTCGGGCGCAGCGCGCAGGTGGCGGGCCGGCAGGCTCGCAAATTCTGCCATTCCACCAGTTTTGGCACCGCCCATAACGCGCTGGCCGGTGGTTAACCCGCTATCGCGGTCAGCCGCCATCACTTCACCGGCCAATTCCATTCCGGCAATGAAGGGCGGCTCCGGTTTGAACTGATACGCACCGCGCGTCATCAGCAGATCGGGGAAGTTCAGCGACGCCGCATGGACCCGCACCAGCACTTCGCCCGGCTTGCGAATGGGCATCGATGCATCGACCAGTCCGCATCCTGAAAAATCAGAGCTGAGAGCGGTGACCTGTAACGCCTGCATCGGGGCTAGAAATTATCCTTACCCGCGCGCAGGGCGGCGAAGGTTTCTACCGGCGTGCTGCCGCCCCATTTGGCCATCAATGCCGGATCATCAGCGCGCAAAAACGGGTTGGTGGCCAGCTCGCGCGCGAGATCGGTCGGTACGGTGGGAGTGCCCTTGGCGCGCTTACGTTCAATCTCGGCAGCATAATCGGCAAGGGCGCTATTATCCGGATCGGCATGGACAGCGAATTGGGCATTGGCCTGCGTATATTCATGCGCGCAATAGAGCATGGTTTCGGGCGGCAGAGCCTTGATCCGCTGAAGGCTGGCCCAAAACTGATCGGGCGTCCCCTCAAACATACGTCCGCAGCCCAGCGCAAATACTGCATCGCCGACAAAGGCAACGCCCGCCTCAGGCATGTGGAACGCGATATGGCCGGTCGTGTGTCCGCCCACATCAATAACATCTGCGGTGAAAGCGCCGAGCGAAACGGCATCGCCATGCGCAATTACGAGGTCTGGCCTGGCTATCCGCTCAACCTCTGCCGGGGCGATGACGGTGCACCCTGTCGCAGCTTTGATCGCGTCATTGCCCCCAGCGTGATCGGGGTGCCAATGGGTGTTCCAGATATGGGTGATCGCCCATCCCTTGGACGCCGCCTGTTTCAGATATTCATCGGCATCGGGTGTGTCGATGCATACGGTTTCCCCGCTGGCGGGGTCGTGAACCAGAAATCCGTAATTGTCGGACAGGCAGGGAAATTGATGAATCTCTATCATGAGCGGAGTGTAGGGTACTGGCCCGCAGTAGGAAAGGCCCGGCGTTCTTGTTTGGCTTCAGGCGCCAGCGGCTGCATCCGCAGCCTCGGCTATCCTCGCTTCGCTCCGGGCGGGCCGCTTGGCCCTATGGCTGCCGCGACCAGGTATCGGATGCGAGATAACTATCTAGCACCAAGAACCTTGGTCGCGGCAGCCAGAGGCCGACCGGCCGACGCCCGGTTAGGGCGAAGCCAAGCAGCGCGGATGCGCTGCGCCCGGCGTTTGAGGGCCAAACAAATTATTCGCCCTTTTTCAGAGCTTCGCCGAGAATATCGCCCAGTGAAGCACCCGAATCGGATGATCCGAACTGTTCCACCGCTTCTTTCTCTTCCGAAATCTGACGGGCTTTGATCGAGAAGTTGGGTTTTTTGGAACGGTCGAAACCGGTCACCATCGCATCAAACTTGTTGCCGGCCTGGAACCGGTCCGGGCGCTGCTCATCACGGTCACGGCCAAGATCCGAACGCTTGATGAAGCCGGTCGCGCCGTCTTCACCCGCCTGAACTTCAAGTCCGCCATCGCGAACCTCCAGAACGGTCACAGTCACAACGTCGCCCCGCTTCAGACCGCCGCCAGCGGCTCCGTCCGCCGATGGAGCGCCCTTTTCAAGCTGCTTCATACCCAGGCTGATACGTTCCTTGTCGGTGTCGACGTCAAGAACAACGGCTTGTACCTCTTCACCCTTGCGGTGCAGCGCCAGCGCGTCTTCGCCCGAAATGCCCCAGGCGATGTCGGACATGTGGACCATGCCGTCAACGTCGCCCTCAAGACCGATGAACAGGCCGAATTCGGTCGCGTTCTTGACTTCGCCGGTGACGGTTGTGCCAATCGGGTTTTTGTCAGCAAATTCTTCCCAAGGGTTACCTTGGGCTTGCTTGAGGCCGAGCGAAATGCGGCGCTTGTCCGAATCCACTTCCAGCACCAGCACGTCGACTTCCTGACTGGTCGAAACGATTTTGCCCGGATGGACGTTTTTCTTGGTCCAGGACATTTCGGATACGTGAACGAGGCCTTCAATGCCGGCTTCCAGTTCAACGAATGCGCCATATTCGGTGATGTTGGTGACAGTACCTTTCAGCTTCGCGCCGATCGGATATTTCGCGCCGACACCGTCCCACGGGTCGCTTTCCAGCTGCTTCATACCCAGGCTGATCCGCTGGGTTTCGCTGTTGATACGAACGATCTGGACAGTCACAGTTTGACCGATCTCGATGATCTCGCTCGGGTGATTGACCCGCTTGTAGCTCATGTCAGTGACGTGGAGCAGGCCGTCAATGCCGCCCAGATCAACGAAAGCACCATAATCGGTGATGTTCTTGACGACGCCGTCAATAACCTGGCCCTCGGTCAGATCACCGATCAGCTCGCTGCGCTGTTCCGCGCGCGTTTCTTCCAAGATGGAGCGGCGCGATACCACGATGTTACCACGGCGGCGATCCATTTTCAGGATTTGGAAGGGCTGTTCGATATCCATCAGCGGGGTGATGTCACGCACCGGGCGGATATCGACCTGGCTGCCGGGCAGGAAGGCGACCGCGCCGTCAAGATCGACAGTGAAGCCGCCTTTGACGCGGCCAAAGATACGGCCATTAACGCGCGCGCTTTCGCCAAATTCGCTTTCCAGCTTGTCCCAGGCGGCTTCGCGGCGGGCGCGGTCACGGGACAGCATGGCCTCACCGTCGGAATTTTCGACGCGGTCAACATACACTTCGACCTCGTCGCCAACGCTCAGGCCGTGGCCTTCGTCTCCGCGAGAGAATTCTTTAAGATCAATGCGGCCTTCGCTTTTGAGGCCGACATCGACAACGGCTTTACCGTTTTCGATGATTGTCACGGTACCTTTTACGACGCGGCCTTCAAAACCGCCATCTTCTGCACCGCCAAGTTGTTCATTGAGAAGCGCTTCGAAATCCGAGCGCGTGGGATTGGCTGATGTTGCCATAGGTTAGGGATATCCTAATATGTATTTTTACCGGCCGCCGGGTTGTTTTCCGGGGTCTTTTCTCCGCAATGGCGGGATTGCCATATACGGGCCAAGAGGGCCGAAACACTCCACCGTGCCGAATGCAGCGATAGAGGCCGTACAGGCATGCACCTGTCAGACGAACGCGCGCCTAAGCGAGAGCGGCGCAAAAAGCAAGCGAAATGGGGTGGTGAGCGGGTGCTACTTCGTGGCAGTGGTAACCACGTCCAGCGCGGCGGCAAAAGCGGTGTCTATGTCCATTTCCGATGTGTCGATCGTCACAGCGTCAGGCGCGGCGAGCAAAGGTGCGTCCTTACGGCCCGTATCGCGGGCGTCGCGGCGTTCCAGATCGGCGGCGATCTCCGCCAGCGTAATCGGCATCCCTTTGCCCTGCATTTCCGCAAACCGCCGCCGCGCGCGTGCCGCCACGCTGGCGGTGATAAACAGTTTCACATCGGCATCGGGCGCAATCACTGTGCCGATATCGCGCCCGTCGAGCACCGCTCCGCCAGATTGCATGGCGAAAGCGCGCTGGCGTTCGAACAAGGCGTCTCGCACGGCAGGGTGGACCGATGCGCGGCTGGCCAGACCGCCGGTTGCCTCGTCGCGCAGGATAGGATCATCCAGCAATTCGCCGGGAAAGCTGACCGCCCTGAGAGCATCGTCTGGGTGGTCAGGATCACCGCCGTTGAGCCACGTCTGCCGCCCGACTGCGCGGTATAGCAGGCCAGTGTCCAAATGCGCCAACCCGAAATGCGCCGCGAGCTTTTTGGATATAGTCCCCTTGCCAGAGGCTGTCGGGCCATCGACGGCGATAATCATTTAAAAATATCCTTGGCTTTGCGCGGTGTAAGCTCAGCCTGCTCCTGCGCGCGCCACCGGAAATGCAGCAATACCATGCCCGCACATGCAAGCGCGATATTGGTCGCTATGGGGACTGTATTCACAGTCCCGCCATTCCAGAATAATGGCGCGCCGATGGCAAATGTCAGCAGCAGGATAGCCGCGAGAACTCGGCGCCGGATCATAATTTCGCCCGCCGCGCGGCGAACGCTTTGGCCAAGCCCCACACGGCAACGCTGATCCAGATCACTTCCAGCACAAGCGATGGCAGATTGGTATGGACCAGCAGCGATATGGATAACAGCACCGCGCCTATCAGATTTGTGCCGTGGAGGATAAACGGGTTGGGATCATCTTTTGCGGTCATATAGCCATAGGCGGACACAATCATTATCATGCCAGCGAAGCCGATCAGCGTATAAATATCGAAGCTCATCGGCATTGCTTTAATACCCCTCGTCATTCCCGTGAAAGCGATAACCCAGAGCATAACAACGCTGATCTGGCCGCTTTCGGTTCCCGCTTATGCGCGAATGACAACAGACGGGCTTGGTCATGAGGGGGCACATCGCAGTGATGCCGTAGATTTCTCAAGCAAGCTTTCAAAAACCGGGAAGCTGGTCGCGATTGGGCGGGTGTCGTCAATTTCCACGCCTCCGCTGCTCACCATTCCGGCAATGGCCATGCTCATGGCAATGCGGTGGTCGAGATGCGTCGCTACTGGTCCGGCAGTGGTACCGCGCAGCGGCGCGCCACCGCTGCCTACAATTACCAGGCCATCCTCGCGTTCTTCCACAATGGCACCGGCCAAGCGCAACGCACTCGCCATCGCCGACAGGCGGTCGCTTTCCTTCACGCGCAATTCGTCAAGACCGCTGGTGGTGGTGGTGCCAGAGGCCAGAGAGGCGGCGACGAACAGGACCGGGAATTCGTCAATCATGCTCGGCGCGATGGCTGGATCGATATCGATGCCGCGAAGCTGCGAATGGCGAACGCGCAGGTCAGCAACCGGCTCCCCGCCGACTTCGCGCTTGCCCAGCAGATCAATCTGCCCGCCCATCTGCTGTAGAACCGTGATGAGGCCGGCGCGGGTAGTATTCAGGCCGACATTCTCGATCGTCAGATCGCTGCCATCGGCCAGCAAGGCGGCAACGATGAAGAATGCAGCGGAAGAGGGGTCACCGGGCACCGTGATGGTTTGCGGGCTCAGCTCGGCATCGCCGCGAATACGTATTACGCGCCCCTCACCGGTTTCCTCGACGGTTAAATCCGCACCAAATCCCTTCAGCATGCGTTCCGTATGATCGCGGGTTGGCACGGGTTCGATCACGGTCGTGATGCCCGGCGTATTCAAACCGGCGAGCAGAACCGCGCTCTTCACCTGCGCACTGGCCACCGGCAGGCGGTATTCAATTGGCACCGCAGGATGGCACCCGGTCATCATCAGCGGCAAGGTTTCCTTACCGCTTGATGCAGCTGCCGCATGGAATGATGCGCCCATGCGCGACAGCGGATCGATCACGCGACCCATCGGGCGGCTGGACAGGCTGGCATCGCCGGTAAAATGTGCCGCGATACCGTGGCTGGCGATCAGACCCATCAGCAGCCTGGTCGAGGTGCCGCTATTGCCCATATCGAGCGCCTGTTCAGGCTGGAGCAGTCCGCCGACACCCACGCCGCACACCGACCATTCATTTTCGCTGTGCCGGGTGATCCGCGCGCCCATTGCCCGCAGCGCATCGGCAGTGGCGAGCACATCATGGCCTTCCAATAACCCGCTGATGTTCGTTTTACCGACGGCCAGCGCCCCGAACATCAGCGACCGGTGACTGATCGATTTATCGCCTGGCACGCGAATTGTTCCGGTCAGCGGCCCCATCGCGGAAAACCGTTTTGGTGCAGGACCAGAAATCGCAGGACCAGAAATCGCAGGACCAGGAATTGGGGTGTCGGACACAAATGTTCTTTCGCGAATGATGCGGCTGTTGCTCACGCGCTTTGACAGCGCCATTGCCCTATGGCAAGGCGCGCCCGCACGTGATTCCGGCTTCTTGCATTGCAGGCGGGCCAATCCCAGAAAGCATAGATACAGTTATCGCTCCGCGCCGGTGGCCCGGACAGCAATCAAGGAATGACAATGGTTAAGCCAGAATGGGGCACAAAGCGTACTTGCCCGAAATGCGGCACCCGCTTTTACGATTTGGGTAAATCCGAACCTGCAACCTGCATCGAATGCGGGGAAGAGTGGGAGCCGGAGCCGGTGCTTAAAACCAAGCAACCCATCCCGTTCGATGATGAGAAGAAGAAAGGCGGCGCAGCGGATGCGGACCTCGCCGATGATGATGATCTGAGTGATGTGGACGAAGAAGAGAACCGTCCCGATTCCGATGTCGATCTCGGCGATGACAATGAAGATATGGCCGTATCCAAAGGTAAGGGCGACGACGAAGCGCCTGAAAGCTAATTCGTTTGGTCCCTGCGGGCGCGATGTATCCGCATCGCTCGCTTCCTCGCATAAGCTCGGGCGCGCGCCCGCGCTTGCGGTTCACTGATTGTGAACCGGAATAGTGCGTTATTGTGATGGCCGGGAATGGCTCGGTCGCCGACCAGCCGAACGCAAGCGCGACCGCGCGCCGCCCGATAGGGCGTAGCCAAGCTGACGGATGTCAGCGCCCGGCGTTTGAGGCCCAAATAAAAAATTCCGCGCCCGCAGGGTCTCAGACAAACAAAAAACCAAAACCGCGAAATACCCTTGCATTGCGCGGTTTGCGCCCATAAAGGGCGTCGTCTCGCTGCAGAGCGGGAAAAATATCGGTTTCGGGGCCTTAGCTCAGCTGGGAGAGCGCAACACTGGCAGTGTTGAGGTCAGCGGTTCGATCCCGCTAGGCTCCACCAATATACCGTCTTTTGCGTCAGGACGGGTTGCAAATGGCAGTGCTCCGCGCTTCCGGTGCTCACGTAGCCAACGCTACGCTGCGCTCCGGGTCTCGAAGCCCGACCATTTTCGCCTCGACCTGCCCGAACATCCGGCATATTGGCACTTTGGAAAAGTCGTGTTCCTGTTGGGAGCTCGCACGCTGGCCAACGAGGTTTCGTTCGCCGGCGTTTTTTGCATTTGCATTGCGGCACCTGTTTATTGGGCGGGGCAGCATAGGAGTAGGACATATGTTCGACAGTTTATCAGACCGGCTAGGCGGCGTTTTTGACGGCCTGCGCGGGCGCGGTGCGCTGAAGGAACAGGATGTTCGCGATGCCATGCGCGAAGTCCGGATTGCTCTGCTAGAGGCTGACGTGGCGCTGCCGGTTGTTCGCCGCTTCATCGATGCGGTCACCGAAAAGGCGATTGGCGCCGATGTTCTCAAATCGGTCACACCCGGCCAGCAAGTCATCAAAATAGTCAGCGATGAACTGGTTGAAATGCTTGGCGGTGACGCATCTGTCGGGCTTGACCTGGATGCCAAACCGCCGGTTGTGATCATGATGGTCGGTTTGCAGGGCTCCGGTAAAACCACCTCGACCGCCAAACTCGCCAAATTCATTCGCGAAAAGCATGGCAAAAAGGCGTTGATGGCATCGCTCGATGTGAACCGCCCCGCTGCGCAGGAACAGCTGGCGGTTCTGGGCCAGCAGATTGACTGTGCGACGCTGCCGATTGTGGCGGGCCAGCAGCCGGTCGATATTGCCCGCCGCGCGGTGGAGTCTGCGAAATTGCAGGCCGCCGATGTGCTGCTGCTTGATACTGCTGGCCGGCTGCATGTCGATGAAGCCCTGATGGCTGAAATGAAGGCCGTCTCCAGCATCTCTGCCCCGACAGAAGTGTTGCTGGTGGTCGATAGCCTGACTGGCCAGGATGCCGTGAACGTCGCGAAAAGTTTCACCGAAGACGTGCCATTGACCGGTGTGATCCTGACCCGGATGGACGGCGATGCGCGCGGCGGTGCGGCGCTATCCATGCGGCACGTCACAGGCAAGCCGATCAAATTTGCAGGTACGGGCGAGAAGCTGGACGCGCTGGAGGCATTCCACCCCAAACGTGTCGCAGACCGTATTCTGGGAATGGGCGATGTTGTTTCGCTGGTTGAGAAAGCCGCGGCCACGATCAACGAGCAAGACGCTGAAGATATGGCCAAGCGCATGGCGAAGGGTCAGTTTGACCTGAACGATCTGCGCACCCAGCTCCAACAGATGAACAATATGGGCGGGCTCGGCATGCTGGCCGGTATGATGCCGGGCATGAAAAAAGCCAAAGCGGCGCTCGCCAATAGCGGCATGGATGACAAGGTACTGGTCCATATGGATGCGATCATCGGTTCGATGACTCCAAAAGAACGCGCGAATCCCGCGCTGCTCAATGCCAAGCGCAAGAAACGCATTGCAGCGGGCGCCGGCAAAGAGGTGCAGGACGTCAACCGTCTGCTGAAAATGTATCAGGAAATGTCCCGCGCAATGAAGCAGATCAAGAAAATGGGCGGTCTGAAAGGGCTCGGTGCGATGTTCGGCGGCAAAGCTATGGGGGCTGGAATGGATGCAGCCATGCCCGGATTGGGCGGGCCTGGTGGCGGCATGGGCGGACGTCCTCCTGGCCTCCCCGGGCTGGGCGGGTCTGGCGGCGGTCCCCGCAAGAAGTAATTCATCAATATTGTAAATATCCAATATATTCAGAATATTATACTAGAAAGGTAATCTATAATGGCAATTGCACTCCGTTTGTCGCGCGGTGGCGCGAAAAAGCGTCCCTACTACCGCATCGTGGCCGCTGACAGCCGCCGCCCCCGCGATGGTAAGTATCTTGAGCAGATCGGTACCTATAATCCGCTGCTGGCCAAGGATGATGAGAAGCGCGTCACCTTGAATGAAGAACGCGTGAAATACTGGCTTGGCGTGGGCGCGCAGCCGTCCGACCGCGTTCTGCGGTTCCTTGACGCGGCTGGCATTAAGGAGCGCGCAGCACGCAACAACCCGAACAAAGCGAAGCCCGGCGAAAAGGCAACCGAACGCGCGGAAGAAAAAGCAGAAAAAGCTACCGCAGCTGAAGAAGCGAAAAAGGCCGCTGAAGAGGAAGCCAAAGACGCTGCAAAAGCAGCCGCCGAAGCGCCAGCGCAAGACGCTGCCCCTGATGCGGACAGCACTGAAAATGATGCAACCGGTTCGGTCAAGACGGAAGACACTGCCGAAGCTGTTGCCGAAGCATCCACCGAAGCGCCAGCCGAAGCGCCAGCAGATGAAAAAGCTGCGATCGCTGAGGAAGTGGCCGAAGGCGGTCCGGTTGCAGATGAGACGTCCGAAGATAAGGCTGAAGGTTGATGCTCTTTCCCTCTCCCGCTTGCGGGAGAGGCCCGGGGTGGGCGCGTATCGGTGCTGCGCGCCCCGCCAGGCCTGAGCTTGGCCTCTGCGGCAGGCGCGAGGCGGCTTAGGTGGCTGCAGATAACACGATAGTTCTCGCCGCTATTTCCGGCGCAGTCGGTGTGACGGGCGAAGTCCGGCTGAAGCTGTTTGGCGAAGGCATTGCCGCGCTCAGGCAGCACAAGTTTTTCAATGGCGGCGCGCTGAGGCTGAAAACCATCCGGCCCGACAGCAAAGGCGGCGCCGTTGCCCGCTTTGAAGACATTACAGATCGCAACGCGGCAGAGGCTTTGCGCAGCACCGTCCTCACCATCCCGCGCGAAACTCTGCCTGAATTGGGCGAGGGCGAGTATTATCACGCCGATCTGCTGGGACTGCCCGCCATATCGGACACAGGCACACCGCTCGGCACGATTTGTGCGGTTGAAAATTTCGGCGCACAGGACGTTATCGAAATTGAGCGCCCATCGGTGGATGGCAAGCCGGGCAAGAAATTTATGATCCCGATGAATCGAGCGGCGGTGCTCGACTGGGACGATAAACGCCTTGTGGTGAGCGCAGATTTCGCCGACATATAGGCAATGAACCCAATACTGCCGGTTGCCATCGTCCAAGCCGCACCCATTCCGCTCGCGATTGAAGACGGGATCACCAAAGCTGTTGAACTCGCGGGCGAGGCGATTAAACAGGGTGCAAAGCTGGTGGCATTCGGGGAGACATTCCTCGGAGGATATCCGCTATGGCTGGATGAGGCACCCGGCGCTGCATTGTGGGACCATCCCGGCACGCGGGCGCTGCACCGGATTATGCTGGAACAGGCGATTGTGGCGAATGACGAGCGTCTGCTGCCGTTGCAGGAACTGTGCGATGCCCATGATACGTGCATTTCCATCGGCGCGCATGAGCGCGTGCGCCAGAGCCTGTATAACAACCAATTGCTATTTCGGCCGGGCCAAGGTCCACTGCCGCACCGGAAGCTGGTGCCCACGCATGGCGAGCGCCTGATCTGGATGCGCGGAGATGGCTCGACCTTGGGGGTGCATCAGGCCGAATGGGGTAATGTTGGGAATCTGATTTGCTGGGAGCACTGGATGCCGCTCGCGCGCGCCGCGATGCACAATCTGGGTGAGGCAGTGCACGTGGCCGCTTGGCCTACCGTGCGCGAGGAATATGCGCTCAATTCGCGGCATTATGCGTTTGAGGGGCGGTGCTTTGTGATGGCTGCGGGGCTGGTACAGCGCAAAGCGGATGTGTTTGACGGTTTGGAGCGGGTAGGTGGCGATAGCGATGCCAAGGAGCTGATCGAAGCTATCGAAGGCGATATCCTCAACAAAGGCGGCAGCCTGATCGCCGCCCCGGATTCGCGTGTGATCGCACAAGCGGGAGAAGGCGAAGAAATCCTCTACGCCGATATCGACCTATCGGAAATCGGCCAGAATCTGACTTCGCTTGACACCGATGGCCACTATTCACGGCCCGATGTGTTTGAGTTGAGCGTCGATACGCGCGCCAAGGATGGGGTGAATTGGCATTGATCGAGCCTACCGCGCATCAACAGAAAGAACGGACATGACGGGCACTAAAAGGTATTGGCAATTTCGCGAACGGTATTTCTTTCTGGGCTTCCTGCCCTTTGCCATAGCGTGCGAATGGGCGTTCGCAGCATCGCTCAACTGGCAAGAATATCCCCGGGGCGAGTGGGTCGCGCTGATCGATCTATGCCTGTTCGTGCCGCTCGTTTATTTCATGTTTTTCTCTAGCGCCCTCGAAACGAAACCACGATTGATCCGCACTGTGGGGGTCGCAGGTGTGGGATTGTTTGCTGCGCGTTTTATCGTGCCAGAAGCTAACCAGTTGGTGATTGCGGATCTTGCATATATGCGCAATTTCGTACTGTCGTTTGTGATCGCATTTGAAGGCTGGGTTCTCTACAAGATAATCACAGCGGTGTATAAGCGCAACGCAGACGCCAAAACACTCGAACGCGAATTCGCAGTGCCTGAATGGATTGCAAAATTGATGATCTTGGAAGCGCGGTTTTGGAAAGCTGTTTGCAGTTTCTTCACAAGAAAATGACTTTCGCCGCCACTATTCTTACGCTTTACCCAGAGATGTTTCCCGGGCCGCTGGGGCTGTCGCTGGCGGGGCGGGCGTTGGAGGAGCAGAAGTGGTCGCTTGATACCGTCCAGATCCGCGATTTTGCGACCGATAAGCACAATAATGTTGACGGCACGCCAGCGGGCGGCGGGGCGGGGATGGTGCTCAAGGTTGATGTGCTCGCGGGCGCTGTCGATCATGCGAAGCGGGTCCGGCCAGACGCTCCGATCCTCGCCATGACCCCGCGCGGCACCCCGATTTCTCAGGCGCGCATTCGTGAATTATCCGCCGGACCGGGCGTGACAATTCTATGCGGCCGGTTTGAGGGTTTTGACGAGCGCATATTCGAGGGCCGCGAGATCGAAGAGGTTAGCGTTGGCGACATTGTTTTGTCGGGCGGAGAGCCTGCTGCGCTGATGATTCTTGATGCTTGCATTCGGCTGCTTCCCGGCGTAATGGGCGCGGCTTCGAGTGGTACCGAGGAGTCTTTCGAGGAAGGACTGCTAGAGTATCCTCAATATACCCGGCCCCAGCAATGGGAAGGGCGCACGATCCCCGAAGTGCTGCGATCTGGGGATCATGCGAAGATCGCTGATTGGCGCAAGTCGATGTCAGAAGATCATACCAGGTTACGCAGGCCAGACCTTTGGGATCGCCACACTGGTGATCGGGACTGACCTGCCTCTGACGCGCGGCGAGAATAAGAAGGTACAAGGCCAGTGAACCTTATCCAACAGATCGAAGCTGAGGAAATCGGCAAGGTCACAAAAGACATTCCTGAATTCCGTGCCGGCGATACCATCCGCGTGGGTGTGAAGGTTGTTGAAGGTACGCGTGAGCGTATTCAGAATTTTGAAGGTGTATGCATTGCGCGCAGCAACCGCAGCATGGGCAGCAACTTTACCATTCGTAAGATGAGCTTTGGCGAGGGTGTGGAACGTGTGTTCCCGCTCTATTCGCCAACTGTGGACAGCATCAGCGTGGTCCGCCGCGGTATCGTGCGCCGCGCGAAGCTGTATTATCTGCGTGGCCGCACCGGCAAGCGCGCGCGTATCGCGGAACGCCGGGTTAACGCTCCCAAGAAGTAAATCTTGGCTGTTTGAATTAGAAAAAGGGCGCTTCGGTATGGCCGGAGCGCCCTTTTTCTATGGCCGTTCCGCTGGCGGATCGCATGGCCGGACTGCAGCTTCGCCGCGGGCGAGACTCCTCTGCGTCTCATTTTCCTCTGCGCTCTCTGCGTGAAACATCAAGTAGGACCTTGCAGCCACGCGGCAATTCACTAGGCTCCGCTGCACCATAACAATCGGAACGATACCTTGCCATGCTTCGCTTTCTCCCCGCTTTTTCGCTCTTTTTTGCCGCTCCTGCATGGGCGGATGACCATGCGATGACAGAGACATCTGACCTCACTTTTGAACGCGTATTTGCCAGCCCGTCGCTCGATGGTGCCAGTCCGCGTCAGGCGAAGCTCTCGCCCGATGGCCGCTATCTGACAGTGCTGCGTAACCGCGATGACGAGCGCGAGCGGTATGATCTGTGGGCGTTTGACCGCGAGACCAGCGAATGGACCATGCTGGTCGATAGCGAGAAACTGGGCACGGGCCGCGAGCTGTCCGAAGATGAGAAGATGCAGCGTGAACGCGCGCGTGTGGGCAATTTGCGCGGCATTATCAGCTATCAATGGACCGCCGATGGCACAGGCATTCTGGTGCCGCTGGATGGTGACCTCTATCTTGCCAGCCTGACCGGTGATGTCACGCGCCTGACCGATACAGAAGAAAGCGAGCTCAACCCGGTTATCAGCCCGGCGGGCAAATATGTATCCTTTGTGCGCGACCGGCAATTATGGGCCGGCGAAGTGGGCGGCGATGCCCTGCCGATCACTCCCAGGGAAGACGACGCCATCCGCTGGGGCGAGGCGGAATTTGTCGCTCAGGAAGAAATGGGCCGCCTCACTGGATATTGGTGGAATATGGGCGACACGCGCATCGCCGTTCAGCGCACCGATGAAAGCCCCGTGGGCATTGTTACGCGCGCAGCAATTGGCGCAACCGGTACGAAAGTGTTCGATCAACGCTATCCCGTGGCGGGCAGCGACAATGCGATTGTCGAGCTGTTCATCATGGACCCCGATGGCGGCAACACAGTGCCGGTCGATCTGGGCGCGGAGAGGGACATCTATCTCGCCCGCGCTGATTGGGGGCCGGATGGCTTCCTCTATGTCCAGCGCCAGAACCGCGAGCAGACGGTGATGGATATGCTCAAGATTGACCCCGATACCGGCGCTAGCGAAATATTGTTTACTGAAAAGGCGGCCGCCAGGGATTACTGGATCAATATTGCGGACAGCTACCGCTTGCTGGATGACGGATCGATCCTGTGGTGGTCAGAACGTGACGGTTTCGGACATCTATACCGCTTTGACGGGGGTAGGTGGACGCAGCTTACCCGCGGCACCTCGCCCGTGACGCAGCTGGTCGGCGTGGATCAGAACGCGGGCACAATCTACTTCCAAATGGTGGAAGATGTGCTGGAGCAACATATCTATTCGGCCAGCCTGACAGCCCCCTCAGCGCCGGTGAAACTGACCGAAGACGGCTTCATGCACAGCGCCACGATGGATAACCAGGCACAGACTTTGCTCATCACGCGCTCGGCGCATGACCAGCCTGCGCAGACTTACATCGCCAATCGGTCGGGCGAACGGCTGGCATGGGTGGAAGAAAACGCGCTCGATGCAGACCACCCTTACGCGCCCTATCTCGCCAGCCATGTGATGCCTGAATTTGGTACCGTGGCGGCGGAGGATGGCACCCCGCTGCACTGGATGATGATGAAGCCGGACATGGAACCGGGCAGGAAATATCCGGTGTTCTTCTATCATTATAGCGGCCCTGGCCCGCAGATCGTGAACCGGGCGTGGGAAGGCGCGCTGCCGCAAGCCATTGTCGATAAGGGCTATATCTGGTTTGCGATTGATAATCGCGGCAGCAACAATCGCGGGGTCGCTTTCGAACAACCGCTCTACCGCGCGATGGGCGGGGCCGAGGTGCGCGATCAGGCGGCGGGTACCAACTATCTCAAAACGCTCGATTTCGTCGATCCGGAAAGAATCGCGATCTATGGCTGGTCCTATGGCGGCTATATGACATTGAAGCGGATGCAGGCCTATCCCGGCACCTATGCGGCGGGCATTTCAGGCGCGCCGGTGACCAAGTGGGAGTTGTATGACACGCATTATACCGAACGCTTTATGGGCGATCCAAAAGCGGTGCCCGAGGCCTATGATAAAGCCAGCGCGATACCCGATGCCACCAGAATAACCGATCCGTTGCTGCTGATCCACGGAATGGCGGATGATAATGTGGTGTTTGAAAACTCGTCCGAGCTGATATCGGTTTTGCAGGAGGCCAATGCCCCGTTCGAAATGATGCTCTATCCCGGATATACGCACCGCGTGGCGGGCGAGAAAATCAGCCCGCATATGTGGAATACGATTTTCAGCTTTCTGGAACGCAATGGCGTGACGCCCCCGGAATAACCGGACTGCGCCAAGCTTAAGCCAGCCATTCCAACGCTTTGGCCGCGACGTGTGCGGGCGCTTCCACGTGCGGATAATGGCCCACATGCGCGATCAGATGCGCCTGCGCATCGGGCACATGGGCGGTCCAGCGGCGATATGCGTGTTCGCCGGACACCGGATCGAGCGCGCCATTGATAAATCCGATACGGGTCTGGACATGCTGCAACACACCGGTCCAACGCTGCGCATTATCGCGCCGATCACCGATATAATGCAGCAGCGTGTGAAAGATCCGGTGGCCGTCCTGTTCGGTGATGAGCTCCCAAAAATTATCAAGCTGCTGCTTGCTGGGCTGGGTATCCGGGCCAAATACAGACGCAAAGCTTCTGCCAAAGCTTTTTCGGCTCAGCATCCGGCTGGCCAGAAATCCCAGCGGTGAAACGCCCAGCTTCTGGATCGGGCGGGCGCGGTGTTGGTCTGGGAAAATCCCGCCATTGAGGAACACCATTTTATTTAAGCCGTCCGCACCGCTCGATTCGTGTTGGCGGGCCAGCAATTCCTGCCCCACGGAAACGCCGTAATCATGCACCAGCGCGTCATACTCCGTAACGCCAAGATGCTTCAGGAGCGCCAGCTGCATATCGGTTTGCCGGTGGATCGAATAACCACCCGTATGATTTTTGGAGCGGGGTTTATCCGACAGGCCAAACCCTATCATGTCTGCCGCGATCAGACTGTGCTGTGCGGACATAGTGTTCCAAATCGGTTCCCAGTCCCATGATGCGGTGGGGAAGCCGTGTACGAGCAATAAAGGCTTGCCCGAACCCGCCCGCCAATAGGCGATCCGCATACCTTCAAAATCAAAATATTGCGCCTGCGCGCGCCAGTCTGCCAGCGGGATCGTCATAGCAATACCTTTCAACTTGGCTGTGCATAGCTTTGCTTGCTTTCGCTGCGCGCATTTGATGCTACAGGCTGCGCATATTGGTGCAAGCACGGCGCCGTTTCGGGCAGCTTGAGGAGAATCATCGTGGGGTATCGGGTAGTCGTGGTGGGCGCGACAGGAAATGTCGGGCGCGAAGTTATGGCCGTTCTGGC
Organism: Pontixanthobacter sp.; assembly: GCF_049682855.1. Classification (NCBI taxonomy): domain Bacteria; kingdom Pseudomonadati; phylum Pseudomonadota; class Alphaproteobacteria; order Sphingomonadales; family Erythrobacteraceae; genus Pontixanthobacter; species Pontixanthobacter sp. Next base: position 135,404 of record NZ_JBAUIK010000018.1, read on the forward strand.
AGAGCGTGAATTTCCGATCGAGGACATCGCCGCTGTCGCCAGTTCTCGCTCGCAAGGCATCGAAGTGGAATTTGGCGAAACCGGCAGAATGCTCAAATGCAGGAATATCGAACATTTCGATTGGGCGGGCTGGGACATTGCGCTGTTCGCCGCCGGATCATCTGTGGCCAAGGAATACGCACCTAAGGCGGCTGCGGCGGGCTGCGTGGTGATCGACAATAGCTCGCTCTACCGGATGGACCCCGATGTTCCGCTGATCGTACCCGAAGTGAACCCCGATGCGATTGACGGCTATACGAAGCGCAATATCATCGCCAATCCCAATTGCTCGACCGCGCAGATGGTCGTCGCGCTCAAACCGCTGCACGATGCCGCAAAAATCAAGCGTGTCGTCGTGTCCACATACCAATCGGTATCGGGCGCGGGCAAATCGGGCATGGATGAACTGTTTGAACAAAGCCGCGCGATTTTCGTGGGTGACAAGCCGGAGCCTGAGACTTTTACCAAGCAGATCGCGTTTAACGTGATCCCGCATATCGATGTTTTCCTGGACGATGGATCGACCAAGGAAGAATGGAAAATGGTCGCGGAGACGAAGAAAATCCTCGATCCCAAGATCAAACTGTCGGCGACCTGCGTGCGTGTGCCGGTCTTTGTCGGCCACTCCGAAGCCATAAATATCGAGTTTGAGAACGAGATTTCGGCCAAGGAAGCGCAGGATATCCTGCGCGAGGCGCCGGGCATCATGCTGATCGATAAGCGCGAAGATGGCGGCTATGTCACTCCGGTAGAATGCGCCGGCGACAGCGCCACCTATATCAGCCGCGTGCGCGAAGACCCGACCGTCGATAACGGCCTGATCCTGTGGTGCGTATCGGATAACCTCCGCAAAGGCGCGGCGCTCAACGCGGTACAAATCGCCGAATTGCTGGGCCGGACGCATTTGAAAAAGGGGTGATGAGCGATACGCCAGTACCGGGATAAGAAATCATGCCTTTGGTGACATGATGCTGCGCAGTCTGGTCGCGGGCAGTCTGGCCGTATTGGTTGTCAGTTTGGCGGTGCTCTCCGGTTGGCAGTGGTATGGCAGCGCCGACGACGTAATTCAGTCAGAGGCACTAGGCGGTCCGCGAGAGTACCGTGTCTTTAATCCCGGATCTCACACACGCATAGTCTATGTGCTGGATGGTCAATCGCTCAGAAATGGGCTGGCATCGGCGGTGATTTTTTCCGTCACAGCTTTCTTGCGCGGGGAGGAGCTACCTAAAATCGTGGCGATTGAATCGCCGAAAAGTCGTGATGAAGACTTTCGCCCGGAACGCAGCACGCCGGCCAGTTGGAGGCCCACAATAGCAGGGCGATCCGATCGATATGATGCTTTTCTGGTTCGGGAATTGTTTCCGTCGATTGAAAGTCGGCCCTTTATCCGGTCCGAGCGATATCTCGTCGGGCATTCCCTGTCTGGCCTGTATGCGCTTGATTTTGCCGTCCGCCACCCGGAATTGCTTGACGGCGTGATTGCCTACGCTCCAACGATCAGTCACGATACGTCAATTGTGAAACGACTTCCATCGATCTGCGGGCACACGCATAAGACATACGCCAATTGGGGGCTCGAAAGCGAACGCGATACCAAGGTTTTTGAAAATGCGGCCGATTATTGGGTCAAGGCCGAGCATTGCCGTAAAAACCCCCCGGTCATTGCGCGCCATTTTCTGTCCATCCACCAAACCAGCATGCTAACGGGTCAAGTAGACGTTGCTCTCCGGTTTCTGAATTCCAATAAATGAGCTAACATACGGTATGACCTTGAACGCACAGCTCTATTTCTCCTTTCGCTCCCCCTACAGCTATCTGGCGATTGGCCGGTACCGGGCCCTGGCGGACATGTTTGATGTGGAGATTGACCTGCGACCGGTCTATCCGCTGGCCATTCGCGAACCGGATTTCTTTGAGCGCAATCACCCCAATTGGCTCGGCTACACGATCCGCGATATGATGCGCGTGGCGCAGTTTCACGGCATAAAATTCGCGCCGCCCAAGCCCGATCCGATTGTCCAGAATATGACGACCCGCGAAATCGCCGAGGACCAGCCGCATATCTTCCGGCTCACGCGGTTGGGGCAAGCCGCCGCGCGCCAGGGTAAGGGGTTGGTCTTTGCCGATGAAGTCGCCACGCTGATCTGGGGCGGCACCGAAGGCTGGAACGAGGGCGATCATTTGCCGAATGCGGCGATCAAGGCGGGCCTCGATTGGGAGGCGTTACTGTCTGAAGTGGAAGCCGAGCCAGACAGCCTTGATGCAGAGATTGCCGCGAATCAATCCGCGCTGGAAGCGGCTGGCCATTGGGGCGTGCCGACACTGGTGTTCGATGGAGAGCCATTCTTCGGGCAGGACCGGATCGAAATGGTTCTATGGCGCATGAACGAGCACGGTTTGGCGGAACTGTGACTGCGCTTCAAACTCGGCAGATTCCGTCGTTTGACGGTATAGAGCTCGCCGTGCACCGGATGGGCGAGGGGCGTTCGGTCCTGCTGCTGCACGGATTGTTCTCCGATGCGCAGATGAACTGGGTCAAATTCGGCCATGCGCAGAAGCTGGTCGATGCGGGATGCGCAGTGATTATGCCCGATCTGCGCGCGCATGGCCGCAGCGCCGCGCCGCATGATCCCGATGCGTATCCCAATGACGTGCTGGCCAAAGATGTGGCGGCGGTGGCCGATGCGCTGGGCCTGACGGATTTCGATCTGGTTGGCTTTTCACTCGGTGCACGCACTGCCGCGCGCGCGGTGATTGGCGGATTGCGTCCGCGCAAGCTGGTTCTGTCGGGCATGGGTCTGGAAGGGCTATCGGGCTGGAACAACCGCGCGGCGTTTTTCATCGATGCGATCGACCGGTTTGACGACATCAAGCGCGGCGACCCCGCCTTTATGTCAGCGGCGTTTATGAAAACGATGCAGGTCGATCTGGTGGCGGCGCGGTTGCTGCTGCAATCGGTGGCGGATACCGCAGTGGCGGAACTTGCCGCGCTGACGATGCCGACCATGATTTTATGCGGCGATCACGATACGGATAACGGTTCCGCCACGGCGCTCGCCGAAGCATTGCCCGATGCGCATTATGTCGAGATTGCGGGCACTCATATGGGATCGGTGACGCAGGCCGCGTTGGGTGATGCTCTGGTGGATTTTCTCGCCTCCTGATTGCCGATGGACACAGGTTTGACAGCGCAGCAGTGCCTGTTTTTTTCAGCGGCAGACCGGCGGGGTTACCGCCGCCCCTATTGTGCCGCCCAGCATGTCGCGATTATTATCGGCGCCGTGCCCGGCGGCGATGGTGATGAACAGGTGGCAAGGTATTGAGCGTGTTCAAGCGGCCCGATCATGGCTACATAGCCTCATCAGGGTAATGATTGGGGGCAATGCATCAACGCTATGGAAAAACACACTGTCGGCTGGCGCGAGGTCGTCTCTCTTCCCGAGCTTGATATTACCGGCATTCCGGCCAAGATCGATACGGGCGCGCGCACGTCATCGCTCCATGCGGTGAATATCGACCTGTTTGACCGTGATGGCGAGGAGGTCGCCCGGTTCGACCTCGACTTTGGCGCGGGTAAAGCCTATCGTCATTGCGAAGCCATCCGCGTGGCCCACCGCACCATAACCAGCTCGAACGGCACGGCGGAGGAACGGCTGATTGTAAAAACCGTTCTGAGCATGGGCGCACATACATTCCGTGCCGAATTCAGTCTGGCGGACCGATCCGACATGGTGTTCCCGATGCTGGTCGGCCGCACTGCGCTCAAAAACAGGTACCTCGTCAATCCCGGACGATCATTCCTCATCTCCAATCGGGAAGACGCAAAGGAAGAATTTCTATGAAAATCGCCATGCTTGCACGCAACCCGGCCCTGTATTCGCATAAACGGCTGGTGGAGGCGGCGGAGCAGCGCGGCCATACGCTGGATATTCTCAATACCACGCGCTGCACCGTAAATATCGCCAGCCACCGGCCGACCGTGACCTATAAGGGTGAAACGCTGCGCGGATATGAGGCGGTGATACCGCGTATCGGCGCATCGATCACCGCCTATGGCCTTGCCGTGTTGCGCCAGTTTGAAATGGGCGGTGTGTGGTCACTCAATGAAAGCGTCGCGATCGGGCGAAGCCGTGACAAATTGCGCAGCACCCAGATCATGGCCAAATACGGGCTGGGTCTGCCGCTGACCGCCTATGCCAATGATCCCAAACAGGCCGAAGCGATTATCAAAGCAGTAAACGGTCCGCCCGTGGTGATCAAATTGCTGGAAGGGACGCAGGGCATCGGAGTCGTCCTGGCTGAAACGCTGAAAGGCGGTGCGTCGATTATCGAGGCGTTTCGCGGCGCAAATATCGCGATCATGGTACAGGAATTCATCAAGGAAGCGGGCGGATCGGACATACGCTGTCTGGTCGTGGGCGGCAAAGTTGTCGCCGCGATGAAACGGCAGGGGGCAGAGGGCGAATTTCGCAGCAACCTGCACCGCGGCGGCAGCGCGCAATTGGTCAAGATCACGCCCGAAGAACGCAGCACGGCGGTCCGCGCGGCAAAGGTTATGGGCCTGAATGTATGCGGCGTCGATCTGCTTCGCAGCAATCATGGGCCAGTGATTATGGAAGTAAACAGCTCGCCGGGGCTGGAGGGTATCGAGAATGCCACGGGCAAGGATATTGCTGGCCAGATCATCGATTTCATCGCGGCCAATGCGAAAGAGGGGAAGACCAAGACGAAGGGTAAGGGGTGATGCGCTCGCTGTTATTCGGTTAAGGCCAAGGCACATTCAAATGCTGATAAGAAAGCTTGCATATTATCCTTACAAGGCATTGCTTCGAAAGCACAATATTGCACGGCCCGCGAGTGCTACTGGCTACTTTCGTCCCTAACTACATTGATCCAGCTAAGCCGAACATCAAATGCGCGGCGACGGCTTTTTCGCAAGACATCCATTTTCCTACATGGATTGAATACGCTATCTCCAAGTGATGTCTTTAATTTTCAGCGTTACATTCCGGGTCGGCTTTTGGCATCGCCAGCAATGCACAGCTTCTGAAACCACTACGGAACGGGGCGGGGCCCTCCTGTCAATGCCATCATGCCTGACTTTGCAATAAAATATTGAAAATCAACAACATACTGGATTTGGAGTAACTTGACACAGTGTCAATTGTGTCAAGCAAGTGTCAAGCTGCCTCGGCGTTGCAGGGCACCTTATCGAAACGGCGGCTCGTTAAACGCCCGCAGTTTACGGCTGTGCAGCCTATTCCCTTCCCCGCGCAGCAAATTGCAGGCGGTTACGCCGATCATCAGGTGGGCGGCGATGGCTTCCTCGTAAAACTTGTTCGCTTGGCCGGGCATTTTAATCTCGCCATGGAGCGGCTTGTCCGAAACACATAGGAGCGTGCCGTATGGGACGCGGAAGCGGTATCCTTGCGCGGCGATGGTGGCGCTTTCCATGTCGATGCCGACTGCGCGGCTGAGTGAAAGGCGTTTTGCGCTGGTGGTGTAGCGCAGTTCCCAATTGCGGTCGTCGGTGGTGACAATGGTCCCCGTCCGCATGCGCTTTTTCAGATCCGCGCCATGCTCTCCGCTGACCGCCTCAGCCGCTCCGGCAAGGGCCTGCTGGACCTCGGCGATCGCGGGCAAGGGGATTTCAGGCGGCAATACCGGATCGAGCACATGATCATCGCGCAAATAGGCATGGGCGAGGACGTAATCGCCGATCTTCTGCGTCGGGCGCAACCCGCCGCAATGGCCAATCATCAGCCATGCCTCGGGCCGCAGCACCGCCAGGTGATCGCAGATGGTTTTTGCGTTAGACGGACCAACGCCGATATTGACCAGCGTAATCCCGCCGCGCCCTTCGCCGATCAGATGATAGGCGGGCATCTGGTGTTTGCGCCATGCGGTATCGGAGAGCTGGCTGGCCGCATGATCGGTGGCCTCCTCCAGATACAGCCCGCCAGCACCGGCCAGCGCGGTATAACCATCCTTACCCAATTGCCTGCCCGCCCAGTCCACGAATTCATCGACATAGCGGTGATAGTTGGTGAACAGGATGAAGCGTTGGAAATGCTGCGTATCGGTGCCGGTATAATGGGCGAGGCGTGCCAGACTGAAATCGGTCCGCAGCCCGTCAAACAGCGATAGCGGGATGGAGTCGCCGCTGCCGTCTATCTCGATCCCGTCCGCCAGTTCATCGCCAATATCGGCCAGTTCTGTGCTGGGAAAATGGCGGGCGATCTCCTGCGGGATAATCCCCGACAATTCGGCGGCGGTTTCCCCATCCAGTACATAGGGGAAGGGGATTTCCTGTTTGGAGGTGCGCGCCTCCAGTTCCACATCGTAATCGCTGCCGATCAGATCGAGCTGTTCGCGCAGATAATCGGCAAACATCGCGGGGCGCGTGACAGTGGTGGCATAGGTGCCCGGTTCATTCAGACGGCCAAAGGCCCGGCTGCGGTCTTCGGGCTGTCTGCCGCCTTTGAAACGCATGACCAGTTCGGGATAGGCATAGCTGCCATCTGTGCGGCGGTTTTTGGAAGGCAATGCGCCGCTGCGGGCAAAGGCGATAACGTCTGCGCGCAGCCGCTCGACAGATTGATGATACTGGCGGTCCAATTCGCCGATAATGTGCTCTACTATTTTCATCTCGGGCAGATAGCGCGTTCTGCATTACAATTCAAAGTCTGCCCGGCTGATTTGATGCGCCGGCAACCAAAAAAGGCGCGGTTCCCGATAGGAGCCGCGCCTTGTATTCAGCCCGAAGGACACGCTGACCAGATATTTACCCGGCTGCGGTTTCTTCGGTCGTGTCTTGCGAAGCAGTATCGGTTTCCGCGCCGCCTTCCAGCATGTCGGCCGGAATTTCGCCGGGCTCAAGCGAAGGATCGACAGCTTCGGTGAAGCCTTCTTTTTCGCTCTGCTCTTCTTCGAACATGGCGGCCAGAACATCTACGCCCTGGCGTTGCAGTTCGGCTTCATCATCACTGCGGGCGACGTTGGCCTTGACCACGATATCAACTTCCGCGTGCAGCCGCAGATTGACATCAAACATGCCGATCGTTTTGATCGGTGCACCAAGGATGACTTGCTTCTTGGTCACTTCGTGGCCTTGCGCCGTCAGTCCTTCGACAATGTCACGCACCGTTACCGAACCGTAAAGCTGGCCGGAGTTTGACGATGCGCGGATCAGAACGACTTCTGCTCCGGCGATTTTCTCGCCAGTTGTCTCAGCTTCTGCAGCTTTTTCAGCGTTTTCCTTTTCAAGCCGTTCGCGGTTGGCTTCGAAGACGGCTTTGTTGGCCGCATTGGCGCGCAAGGCTTTCTTGTTAGGCAGCAGGAAGTTACGGGCATAGCCGTCTTTCACGGTGACGATATCACCGATTGTGCCGAGCTTCTCGATCCGTTCGAGGAGAATGATATCCATGTGCCTTCTCCCTTACTTAACGATATATGGCAGCAGGCCGATATGGCGTGCGCGCTTGATTGCCTTGGCCAGCTCGCGCTGCTTTTTGGCGGATACGGCAGTGATCCGGCTAGGGACGATCTTGCCGCGCTCGGACATGAAGCCTTGCAACAGACGCACGTCTTTATAGTCGATGACGGGCGCGCCCTTGCCCGAAAACGGACAGGATTTGCGGCGACGGAAGAAAGGACGTGCCATTAGCTGCGCTCCTCGCGGTCAGAGCGTTTCTTACGCTCACGGTCATTTTTGCGCATCATGACGGACGGTCCGTCTTCCGGCGTATCCATACGGATCGTCATGTAACGGATAACGTCTTCATTGATGCGGGTCTGGCGTTCGAGTTCTGCAACAACCGAGCCGGGGCCTTCGATGTTGAGCAGCACGAAATGCGCCTTGCGGTTACGGTCGATCTTATAGGCAAGATTTTTCAGGCCCCAAGTTTCAGTCTTGGTGACCTTACCGTCATTTGCTTCGATAATCTCTGTGGCTGATGCAGCCAGCGCGTCCACTTGAGCCTGGCTCAAATCCTGACGCGCGAGAAAGACATGCTCGTAATGAGCCATCTTCGCTTCCTTCGCATTGTAATGCCGATCGCTGGCTGATCCGCACCATTGCGGGGCCCCTCCGGCTTTCTTCAATTTGCCGCCATATGGCAACACAGGCGCGCTATTAACGCGGCCCGCAAAAATGGCAAGGAAAAAGCAGATTGGCCGGCGGCGCGCTTTTACCCTCTCGCCAAAGCGGCCAACTCTGCGTACATCCGCCGCTTGATTGCGGCTTTTGCAGGAGAATTGCGTGCCCGGGGGTTTGGTTGCTTTATTGGACGACATTTCGATTATCGCCAAAACGGCGGCGGCATCGGTTGATGATATCACCGTTGCGGCCAGCCGGGCAGGGGCCAAGACCGCAGGCGTGGTGATCGACGATGCCGCAGTCACACCAAGCTATGTCACCGGTCTGTCTCCGGCGCGCGAATTGCCGATTATCTGGAGCATCACCAAAGGCAGTTTCAAGAACAAGCTGCTGATATTATTGCCCGGCGCTATTCTGCTTAGTGAATTTCTTCCCGGCGCGATCATCTTCATATTGATGCTGGGCGGGGCCTATCTCGCCTATGAGGGTGCAGAAAAAGTCATCGAAAAGCTGGGCGGGGCCAAACACGGCAAAACGCTGGATGACGAGATCGTAAATCCCGAACAGTTTGAGAAACAGCGTATTGCCGGCGCGATCCGAACCGATCTGATCCTGTCGGCTGAAATCATGGCGATCACTCTGAACGAGATTGATCTCGACACGTGGTGGGAACGCGGATTGGCGCTGGCTCTGGTGGCAATTCTGGTCACGGTCGCGGTCTATGGTGCAGTCGCGATCATCGTCAAAATGGATGATATCGGGCTCTATCTGACCAAAAAGAAATCGCAACTTGCGCGCAGTTTCGGGCGCGGTCTGGTCGCCTTTGTGCCGCATTTGCTCACCGCGCTGAGTTTTATCGGTACCATCGCGATGCTGTGGGTCGGCGGCGGCATATTGCTGCACGGCACGCATGAGCTTGGCTTCCATGCCCTGTATGATGCAACGCATGGTCTGGAATCTGCGGTCCAGTCGACCACGGGCGCATTGGGCGGTTTGCTGGGTTGGCTGACCTATGCGGCGCTGTCGGCAGTGTTGGCGCTGGTGGTGGGCGCGGTGATCGTCTTCGTTCTGCACAAGCTATTGAAAGTCGGGCATAGCGACGAGGCAGGCGCGCATTGACGGCTGAATGGTTCAGTCCCATCCTTCATAGATGCGCTATGCCATGCCAGCCGGATTGGCGTGGCAGAGTATCCAGCGCCGCGGCTGAATGATTTTCTAGACCATTTGCTGGCCCGCGATGGCTGTGTTCCGGCCATTGCGATGGACCAGCCATTGCGATGGACCAGCCATTGCGATGGAAATGCCGGGGTTTCGGTGATCTAGAGAGCTTCGAGCAAGTGGCGGGCAAATTCTGTTAGCGTATCATCGCGCGCGCCCATCACGACAATCCGGTCGCCCGGTTTGGCCATCGATGCGATCAGCTTGCCGCAATCCTCGCGCGTGGGAACGTGATCGGCCAGCCCGCCTGCCTCCTCGATCAATGTGACAATCCGCTCGCTGCCAATGCTGCGGTCCACAGTACCGCCAAAATAGACCGGATCGCACAGGATGGTAACGTCCTCAGGGCCCAGCTCGCGCGCAAACGTCTCGGCCAGTTCATGGCCCATCTGGCGCAGCGGACCGTAACCATGCGGCTGGAAAAACGCGATGACGCGGCCCGGATGGCTTTTTAGCGTGCGCAAAGTCGCTGCGCATTTTTCCGGATTGTGGCCAAAATCATCGATCACGGTAATGCCGCTATCGCTCGTGCCGATAATGTTGAACCGGCGGGCGAGCCCTTCAAAACCGGCGAGCGCCGCCACAGCTGCTGCAGTCGAAACGCCCGCCGCCACCGCGCCCGCAATCGCGGCCAGTGCGTTGGATAGATTGTGACGTCCGGGCATATGCAGCACCAGCGGATGTTCACTGCCATCATGCCGGTCGACAATCGTCGCAGCCTGGCGGATCGGGCCATCGGCAATGCTGCCGGGCACCACGCCAATCTGCGCTTTGTTTTGCTCTATGCCAAATGTGATGGCTTTCTGCGCGCGGGGCAGCAGGGCAAGGGCCTCTGCATCGTCCGCATTGATCACCGCGACGCTGCTACGTTCCAGAAAATCGCCGAACAAAACGCGCAATTCCGCCATGCTTTTATGGTCGAGGCTGACATTCAGCAGCACACCGACAGAGGGACGGTAGAGCGCGATAGAGCCATCGCTCTCATCCACTTCGCTGATGAACGGCCCCGCGCCGCCGACTATGGCGCTGGCAAAAGGCCGCTCTGCACTGACAAAGTTTTTCATCACCGCACCGTTCATTACGGTCGGATCATTGTTGGCGGCGAATACTATCCAGCCGAGCATTCCGGTTACTGTCGATTTGCCGCTGGTTCCCGCAATGCCGATACCTGCGCCCGAAGTATTGAACAGGATCGAGAGCAATTGGGCACGGGTCATCCGCAGGCAGCCGAGCGTGTTTGCGCGCATGACTTCGGGGATCGTGTCCTCTACCGCAGCCGAGGCGACAAGTATCTGATCGGCTGACACCATACCGCTGCCGTCCTGCGGAAACAGCGTGAAGCCTTGTTTTTCCAGCGCGGCAAATTTTTCCGGCGTGCGGCCCTGATCGCGGCTGCGGTCAGACCCGGCCACAGCCGCGCCGCGCCCTTTCAGGATTTGCGCAAGGGGCAACATGCCCGATCCGCCGATGCCGCAGAAAAAGAATGGCCGCGCCAAAAGCTCTTCATAAGTGGGGAATTCGCTCATGCGCGGTGCGGTATGCAGTTGTGCGCTGCCTGGCAAGCTGGCTACATGCCAGAATGAGACGAATTGCAGTTTGTGCGCCGGGAAAACGGCTGGAGCGGGAACGCGCCGATGCGGTATTGGATATCGTAGCCGGTCGGCCCGATGTGGAGCTGATTTTCCACAGGCAATGTTTTGCACGGCACGGGCATTTTGCAGGTGACGATCAGACCCGGCTGGCGGCACTGCTCGAATGCGCGAATGATCCCGATGTGGATGCCGTTTGGTTCGCGATGGGCGGTTACGGCGCCAACCGGATCGCGGCAGATGCCATCGCCGGGATGACACAGTCGGCGCGTTCCAAGCCGTTTCTAGGATATTCGGACACCGGATATCTGCTTGCGGCTCTATACCGCGCCGGTATCGGACAGGCAGTCCACGCGCCGCTGGCTGGCGATATCCGCCGTGATGGCGGGGCGGATGCGATACATCGCGTGCTCGATTGGCTGGGCGGTTCAGACAGCGGCCTGGAACCGTCTCTGGATAACCGCCCCACGGCAGCGTTTAACCTGACAACCCTGGCGATGCTGGCCGGAACCGATCTGATGCCCGATCTTGCCGGGCATGTGATCATGGTGGAGGAAGTGGCGGAGCATCTATACGCGGTCGACCGCCTGTTTTTCCACATCACGCAGCATTTGCCCGATATCGCGGGACTGCGTCTAGGCCGGATTTCCGAGATCCCTGAAAATGATCGGCCATTCGGGTCCGGGCCCGATGACATCGCCCGCTATTGGTGCAGCAGAACAGGCATTCCTTATCTGGGTCATGCCGATATCGGGCATGATCCAGGCAACAGAATTGTCCCCTTCGGACTTGCGAGACGCGCGCTCACCGCATAGGCGCGGCACGGTACAGGGCAGGCGCAGGATCCGCCGCATCGGGAGCATATGAATGAGAGCGTTTGTTTTTCCAGGACAGGGGAGCCAGAAAACCGGCATGGGGCGCGAACTGGCCGATGCCAGCGCAGCCGCCCGCGCGGTGTTTGACGAGGTGGATGATGCACTGTCGCAGAACCTGTCCACCATCATGCGCGATGGACCTGAGGAAGAACTGACACTCACAGCCAATGCGCAGCCTGCAATTATGGCCAATGCCATCGCGACTTTGCGCGTGCTGGAGCACGATTTTGGAATGTCTCTGACGGATGCGGGCGATTGTGTCGCAGGCCATTCGCTTGGTGAATATACGGCGCTTTGCGCGGTCGATGCGTTCTCTCTATCGGACACAGCGCGGTTGCTGAAACTGCGCGGCACCGCGATGCAAGCGGCCGTGCCTGTCGGCGTGGGCGCGATGTGCGCTCTGCTGGGAGCAGATGTGGACAAGGCGCTTGCGCTGGCTGCTGCTGCGGCAGAGGGCGAAGTGTGCGAACTTGCCAATGATAATGACCCGACACAGGTCGTGCTGTCGGGCCATGTCGGCGCGATCGAACGCGCTGTTGCGATGGTAAAGGATCACGGGATCAAGCGCGGCGTGCCTTTGCCTGTTTCTGCGCCGTTCCATTGTTCGCTCATGCAGCCTGCCGCGGATGTGATGGCGCAGGCTCTTGCGGACACGTCGCCCGCTGCGCCGGTATTGCCGATCTATGCCAATGTGACAGCGTCGCTCGTCAATGATCCGGCACAAGAGCGTGATCTGCTGGTCCAGCAAGTGACCGGCCGCGTGCGCTGGCGTGAAAGCGTGCTGGCCATGCGGGCGGCGGGCACCGAGCAGTTCATTGAACTGGGCGGCAAGGTCCTTGGCCCCATGATCGGGCGGATCGACAAGGACGCCCAAATCCGCAGCATTGTAACAATGGAACAGATTGAAGAATTGGCGAGGGAGCTGTCATGAGGCATGTCCTGACCCCGCTGGCACTGGCTGCGGCGATCCTGCCCGCCACCGCCCACGCAGCAGACCAACTGGACTGTGTGTCTAGTGGCTATAGCGCGCAGCAGCAGGCCGTCCTTGATGCCCATGTCGCCGCTTTTGAGATTTCTGACATGGACACACAGAAACGTCCGGTGGAGGTGATCTCCATAATTGAGCAGCGCGCGCAGCAATGCGCACGGCAGCTTGGCTGGTCTGATGCTGCATCGGACGCGGCAGGGCTGTATCACCTTGGCTCTCTCACCGCTGGTTCCATCCGGCGCAAACATCCTGAAGCTGCGGCAGTCATGGACAAGATCGATACAGATCTGTCCGATGCGGACCGCGAGCGGTTCTGGTCGATTATGACATCTGCGACGGGTGCCGGCGACACAAAGAAACAGCCGACGAGTGACGACTTTATGTTTATCGGCATGGTTATTATGCGCTTCCAGCCCGATGTCGATACGGCCCAGCAAAACACAATCGGCGCGCTGATGGGAATGGAAGCCCTGCTGCGCAATACCCAAGCAACATTCTCAGAACTATAGGAGCCTTCGCATGTTTGATCTCACTGGAAAAACCGCGCTTGTGACGGGTGCAAGCGGCGGTATCGGTTCGTCGATCGCCTATGCGCTGGCCAGGCAAGGCGCGCGGCTCGCCCTTTCGGGCTCCAATGGTGAGAAGCTGCGTATTTTTCGTGAGCAATTACATGACGAGCTTGGCGGCGATCATGTCGAGATCACGTGCAATCTGTCCGATGCGAATGACGTGGAAAAGCTGGTCCCTGCGACCATAGACACGCTGGGTTCAATGGATATTCTGGTCAATAATGCCGGTATCACGCGCGATAATCTGGCGATGCGGATGAAGGATGAGGAGTGGGATCAGGTGATGACAGTCAATCTGGAGGCCGCCTTTCGCCTGATGCGCGCCAGCGCCCGCCCGATGATGAAGGCCAAACACGGACGGATCATTTCGATCACCAGCGTAGTCGGGGCCACGGGTAATCCGGGACAAATGAATTACGCCGCTGCCAAGGCGGGTCTGGTTGGCGCGACCAAGAGCCTGGCGCAGGAATTGGCCAGCCGGGGCGTCACCGCCAATTGCATCGCGCCAGGCTTCATTCGCACCGCGATGACAGACGCCTTACCCGATGCGCAGAAAGAGGCGCTGAATGCCCGCATTCCGATGGGCCGCATGGGCGAGGGCGATGATATTGGCGCCGCTGCGGCCTATCTGGCGTCGGACGAGGCTGCTTACATTACGGGCCAGACTTTGCATGTGAATGGCGGCATGGCGATGCTGGGATAGCGTTTCGGGCCGTTGGCCCCGCTATGCAGGGTTTTATCCCCAAGCGAATACCGCCCACGGGCAAATCCGTCTTGCCCCATGAAGTGCCCGCGCTAAGGTCTGTGGGAGAAAACCGGCGCCACACGGCGATTCCGGCCCTGCAAGCGCAATGGGGAAGTACGGATTATGAAAGCCACCATCGAACGCGCCACGCTGCTGCGCTGTTTGTCCCACGTTCAATCGGTTGTGGAACGCCGCAATACGATACCGATCCTGTCCAACGTCTTGATTGAGGCGGATGCGGGCGGATCGCTGAAAGTCATGGCGACTGACCTTGATCTGCAAGTGGTCGAAAATATGGCAGCCGCCTCGGTAGGTACCGCGGGAGCGATCACCGTATCTGCGCATCTGCTGTTCGATATTGCTCGCAAATTGCCAGAGGGCAGCCAGGTCAATCTCGAAACCGCTGATAACCGCATGGCGATCAAGGCGGGCCGCAGCCGGTTCTCCCTGCCCACATTACCACGCGATGATTTTCCGATGATTGTCGAAGGCGATTTGCCGACCAGCTTTGAGATGCCGGCCAAATTGCTGGCCGAACTGATCGATCGCACGCGCTTTGCAATCTCGACCGAAGAAACGCGCTATTACCTGAACGGTATTTTCCTGCATGTCGCGGATGATGATGCAGCTGGTTCTGGATCGGTCCTGAAAGCGGCGGCAACAGATGGTCACCGGCTTGCCCGCTTCACCATCGATCAGCCCGACGGCGCGGAGGGGATGCCCGATGTCATCGTTCCGCGCAAAGCCGTGGCGGAGCTGCGCAAGCTGCTGGAGGAATCGCTGGACGGCAATGTCCAGATTGATCTGTCGGCCAGCAAAATCCGTTTCACTATGGGCGGCGAGGGCGGCGTTGTGCTGACCTCAAAGCTGATTGACGGCACTTTCCCTGATTACAGCCGCGTTATCCCGACGGGTAACGACAAACTGCTGAAAATTGATCCGAAGAGCTTTTTTGAAGGCGTGGACCGCGTTGCGACGATCGCCACCGAGAAAACCCGCGCGGTGAAAATGACTCTGGATTCTGACAAAGTCATCCTGTCGGTTACCAGCCCCGATAACGGCACAGCGACAGAAGAGGTCGCGGCGCAATATGGCTCTGACGGGTTCGATATCGGCTTCAATGCCAATTATCTCAAAGATATTCTCAGCCAGATTGACAGCGATAGTGTTGAGCTTCATTTGGCAGATGCGGGCGCGCCAACACTGATCCGCAAGAACGATAAAAGCCCGGCGATGTACGTGCTGATGCCGATGCGGGTTTAGGCACGTGATGCAGCTGGCCCCAGAGCCGGGGCCAGTGCAAACCTTTAAGCCAGTCCAAATCTTCGGTCCGGTTCAGTCGACTTACGTTCGCATAGTCGAGATTGTCTGCGAAGAGGCAGGGCTCGCGCATCAAGTTATCCCCACGCCTGCACATTCGCCGGATAATCGGCATCCCTTTGGCAACGTACCTGTTGTACATATTGACCGGCAGGAGATGTATGAAACCGTCTCCATCGCGGCCTATATCGACAATGCGCATAATGGCGGGGCGTTGCAGCCCGCCGATCCGGTGCGCCGCGCGGTGATGGACCGGTGGATCGGGGTGGGGAATTCCTATCTGTTTCCTCTGTTCGAGCGCGGATTGGTCATGCCCTATATTATGCACCGCTATGCCGGAATGGAGCTTGATAAAGGCCGCATTGCCAAGGCTTTGCCCGATATAGCGAAGACGCTTTCCTTCCTTGATCTGGAAATGCAGCGCGATGGCGCGTGGGCCAATGACGGGTTCACACTGGCCGATATATTCCTGTATTGCGTCCTGCGCGGTGTCGAACTGACGCCGGAGGGTGCGGCGGGTATTGCGCAAATGCAGGTGCTGCCGCTGTGGATGGTCCAATGCCGCCAGCGCGCATCGATTGCAGCGACCGCTTGGGAAGGCGAAGCGGTTTAACCGGCGGCCTGACTTTCGTTCTCGCCACTGACACCTTGCGGCGCTACGGTTTGGACAGATATAATTTCAGGAGAGAACAATGAGCCAAGCCGTCCCTCAAGCCGTTTATGTCGAGCGTGATACACTTGCGAAGATCGCAACCGTTGATGTGCCTGCCGCTGAGCTGCCCGAAGGCGGTTTGCGGTTAAAAGTGGAAAGCTTCGCGGTGACGACCAACAATGTGACCTATGCGGTTGCAGGTGACCGGTTTGGTTATTGGAATTTCTTCCCCGCTTCCGGCAAAGACGGCATCGTTCCGATGTGGGGCCATGCCGTTGTCGAGGCGTCCAACCATGCGGAATTCAGCGTGGGTGAGCGGGTCTATGGGTACTTGCCGATGGCCACGCATCTGGATGTGTTGCCCGGCAAGGTCAGCGCGCATGGCTTTATGGATATGGCCGAGCATCGCCAGCCGATGAGCCCGATCTATAACCAGTATAGCCGCCTTGCAGCCGACCCTGAACATAATGGCGATAAGGAGCCGGAGCGGATGATCTTTGGCCCGCTGTTCAAAACCGGTTTTCTGATCGAAAGCTTCATGCGGCGGGAACACTGGTTCGGCGCAGAGGCGGTGATCCTGACCAGCGCCTCGTCGAAAACGGCGATGGGATTGGCCAGCGTTGCCAGGGATCGCTCGCCCGATACGCGCCGCATTGGCCTCACATCAGCGGGTAATGTGAAATTTGTCGAAAATAGCGGGCTGTATGATCAGGTCGTCGCCTATGATGATGCCCTGACATTGCCGCGCGTGCCCAGCGTATCAGTGGATTTTGCGGGCAATTCCGGTTTGCTGGCCGCGCTGCACAATCACTTGGGCGATACTCTTAAATATTCCTGTCTCGTTGGCGTCACGCACATAGGTGAAGCGGGCGGAAAAGCAGCCGATATGGCTGGTCCGGAGCCGGTCCTGTTCTTCGCGCCCGATCACGCGGTCGAGGCGGTGAAGGAACTGGGCGCTGCCGGATTTGGGCAGGAAGTCGCCAGGAGCTGGGCGCAGTTCCTGACCGATGTCGGTGATACGATAGAGGTTGATACCCGCACCGGCATCGATGCGGCGCGCGATGCATTTGCAACCATGCTAAGCGGCAAGGTCGATCCGGCGCAGGGGGTGGTTATTCACCTCTGAACGGGCCCGATCCTAAGCGGCGTGTGAATATTCTGCATCATCTGGCATATCGAGGTGGCCACGAATAGCAGCGACGCTCTCATCCTTATGACTCAGCAGGAACAAATGTCCGCCGCCAGCGATAGTGACCAGTTCGCTATTTGGGATCAGCGAATTGAGCATTTTGCCGTTAATCAACGGGACGATCTGATCGTCATCGCCCATCATAATCAGGGTCGGCTTTTTCAGGAAGGGCAGCGCCGGTACACTGGTCCAGCCGAGCAACGCCAGAAGCTGATACATATAACCGCGCGGGCTGGGCGGGGTGAGGCGCGACATATGGCCGCTTTTGCTTGACGGTATGCCCTTGCTGTCTGCAACCATTTCATTGCCCAGTGCGCCGCCATACAGCGTTTCGAAATGCTTCGCCATAAATTCAGGATCGATATAGCGGCGCGGATTGGCCATTTTGGTCAGCGCCGCCAGGTTCCCCGGGACCATAATCATGCCCGCCGTGGTTGCGATCAACACCAGACGGCGCGTGCGGGCACCGTGTTGAAGCGCAAAATGTTGCGCCATCGCGCCGCCCCAGCTGATCCCCATAACATCGACGATATCGATACCGAAACGATCAAGCAATCGGGTGGCGATCCAGCACATGGTGACGGCATTATACGGGATCACCGGATCAGGCGATTGACCAATGCCGGGCATATCAAACATGATAAAGCCTCGATCATCCAGCTCTGCTGCCAATGGCGCAACCGCCTCGATATTGGCGCCAATCCCATTGAAAAACAGGATCGGCGGATGCTCGCTGACTTTATCAAAATTCCACCGGGCGACGCGCAGCGTGCGGCCGCCAACATGTTCCATAGTCACTTCGGCCGAAGCCATCGGATCAGTCAAACAAAATTCCTTAGTTAAACGGTATGCGTATACTGCGCGCGTGTTTACGGCCTATACATCTTCAGATACGTAAAGACCTGGTGCCGGATCGAGCGGCTTATATTTCGCATTACCAAGCTTTTTGGGTGCGGCTTTCTTCTCGCCAGCGCGTTTGGTTACCCACTGTGCCCATAGCGGCCACCAACTGCCGGCGACTTCTTTGGTGCCCTGCAGCCATTCATCGGCGGTCGCGGGGAGTTTGCCCGCTTTTTTCTGCGTGAAATATTTGGCTTTCGGATTGCCGGGCGGATTAAGGATCGCTTGCATATGCCCGCTTTGGCTCAGCACATAGGTGACATCTTTCGAGCCAAATAATTGCGTGGACCGGTATGTCGCTTTCCACGGCGTGATATGGTCGGTTACGCCGCCCAGAATGAACAGGTCGCTGGTCACTTTGGACAAATCGACCATGTGATCGATCATCTCAACCTCGCCCTTGCGGGTGAAAGCCAGTGTTTCGAACGCGGTCAGGAAATCACCCATCAGGCTGGCCGAAAGATTGGTCGCATCTGCGTTCCAGAACAATACGTCGAAGGCCGGCGGATCATCGCCGAGCAGATAATTGTTGATCACGTAATTCCAGATCAGATCATTCGGCCTTAGCCAGGCAAAACCGCGCGCCAGATCATCACCTTTGATCACGCCTTTCTTGGCCGCGCGCTGACGCGCGAGCTGCATGCCGTTTTCGCTGACCAGCGAACCCGCTTCAATGTCGTTCTGTTTCGGGTGCAGAACGCATACCATCAAAGTGAGCGCGCCGAGCAGATCATCCTTGTCGGCGGCCATTTTGCTGGCGAGCATGGCTGCGGTCTGTCCGCCCGAACAGCCCGCTGACACATTAACCTTTTTCGCGCCGGTAATCGCCGCAGCCGCTTCCATCGCCGTGCGGCAGGCCGCGACATAATCGGCCATATCCCAATGGCCCTGTTCCTTGGTCGGATTACGCCAGGATATGACGAATGTCTGGATGCCATTATCCACCTGCCATTTCACCACTGATTTTTCGGGCGAAAGGTCGTTGATGTACATTTTATTGATTTGTGGCGGGATGGTCAGTTGCGGTATCTCATACACTTCATCGGTTGTTGGCGCGTAATGGATGAGCTCCATAATCTCCGTGCGGAGAACGACTGCGCCCTTTGATGTCGCGACATTCTCGCCCAGCTTGAACGGACGTTTATCGACCTGGCTGACCATGCCCTTGTTGTGAACAATGTCATTATACGCGTTTTTCAACCCCTTCACGAGGCTGAGGCCGCCGCTGTCGACCAGGCGTTTTTGCGCAGTGGGGTTGCCAATCAGAGTATTCGTGGGGGCCAGGCCATCAATGATGATATTGGAAATGAAATTGGCGCGGTCACGCTCCAATTCGTCCAATTCCAGCTCGTTCAGCCAATTGCTCATGCCTTTTTGCACGGCGAGATAATATTGCGCCCCGGCGCGGAAAAACGGGTTATATTGCCACGCCGGATCACGGAAACGCTTATCCTTCGGATCCGGCGAAAGCTCAGACTTGCCGGTCATGATCTTGACCATGTCCTGACCCATTTCCTGGGCATGCTTCATCGATCGCATTGGGTCCGACGCAGTTTCCCTCAGCAGCAAGGCAATGGCGCCAACAAAGTCTTCTCTTGCCAGACCGATCATCGGCCCCAATGCAGTGGTAGATTGTGCTGCCTCGTCTTCCAGTTTGGTGCTCTCTGGCATAGTCGCTCCTGCCTTACCTTTTTGCAGTCTCATGCACCGCAGCCTGACGAATGGCAAGCCGGGGCAAAAGGTGTGTGCCGCGCGGGGAGGCAAATCTGCGCACATTAACCGTTTTTCAAAAAGATTCAGGCATGGCGGCGCAATGGGCGAACCGCGTAATACGAGCCGAGCTGCATCTGGCCAACCAGCCAGACGTGGTCGTTCGCCTGTGCAACCTGGCCAGTTTGGTGCGAAAAAGCACGCGGCGGGCCAGCCTGTAGCGAAGTCCGAAAAACCGAAAGCTGCCCCGGATCGCCGCACCGGAGATCAGCGGCGCAGCGGGGCAAACCGGCCGCCGCAGTCAGCCGAGCATTTTCAGATCAGCCAGAAATTTTTGATGCCAAGAGACTGGCGGTGGGTCGCAGCGCCAGCCATAGCAGGAATGCCGCTGGCAGCCGCTCTGGCCGCGCAAATCCCGCATTGGTCGGTTTTTATCGCGACAGCTCTGGCGATAATGGCCGCGTTTGTAGGTAACGGCCTGGCAAAGAGAGAGCGCGAGGGCCGCATCACCGGACAGCCTCTGCGTATCGGCAGCTGGATCGCCATTCTGCTGCCACTGGGCTGTTCAGGCTTCGTTTTCGGATGGTGGGCAGTGCATGGCGGTTTGGCCTGGCCGTGGGCGCTGGCCGGTCTTGTATCGGTTAACGCAATCGCAGCGACGCTTCTGAATGAACGTGTCATGCAGCAATTCGTCGGGCAGTTGACCAGTTGGGCGCCAATCGCATTTATTGACGGCCGGGCAGAAGCGTTTCTGGCATTTACCTTTGCCACGGGTATTGCCGCTCTTGTCGGTCGCCATCAGGCCAGGTCCAATCGCCTCCGCACCGAGCGATCCGAGGCGAGAGAACGTGAACGCAACCGCGCCGAAGATATTCTGCGCGATTACGAGGAAACCGGACAGGGGTGGTTTTGGGAAACCGACCGCCGCGGAATGCTGTCTTACATATCCCCGTCGATCATTGCCGTAACCGGCCGAAAGGAAACCGAGATACTCGGCCGTCCGTTCACCGATCTGTTTGATATAAAAGCTGGCGACACGGACGGGGAACGCACGCTTGCATTCCAGATGTCAGCCCGGTCTGCATTTAAGGAGCTGGGCGTTAAAGCCAATATCAGCGATGAAGATCGCTGGTGGTCGGTTAGCGGACGCCCCGCCTATGATGGCTTTCACAATTTTGTCGGGTTCCGTGGCTCGGGAACCGATCTGACAGAGAAGAAGCGCAGCGCAGAAAACGTCAATCGTTTGGCCCAATTCGATTCCCTGACCGGTCTTGCCAACCGTTTCCAGATGCAGGAGACGCTCTCCAAAATTCTGAAAGCGCCGCAGGAACGGCACCGTGAATGTAACGTGTTCCTGCTGGATCTGGACCGCTTCAAACATGTCAATGACACATTTGGACATCCTGCAGGCGACGCTTTGCTCAAACAGGTAAGCGAACGGCTGACCAGGGCTGTGGGGCAAAACGGCCGGGTTGGCCGTTTGGGCGGTGATGAATTTCAGGTCATCATCCCCGGGCGTTCGACAGTGGATGAGTTGGCCCAGTTGGCGCATGAAATTATCCACTCCTTGTCCCAGCCCTATTCCATCTCTGGACAGCGCGTGGTTATCGGCGCGTCGGTGGGTGTCGCGCGCTCGCCCGATGACGGGCTGACGAGTGATGACATAATCCGAAACGCCGATTTGGCGCTTTATGCGGCCAAAGATGGCGGGCGCGGGCGGTATCATTTCTTCTCCAAGGATCTGCATTCCGCCGCTGAAGAACGCAGCCAGCTGGAAGAGGATCTGCGCGATGCGATCGCCAATGGCGGCCTGCAATTGCATTACCAGCCAGTGGTCTATGCCGAGGATGAAGTCATTGCCGGTTTCGAGGCGTTAATCCGCTGGGAACATCCGACCAAGGGTTGGCTTTCGCCAGCCAAATTCATCCCGGTTGCCGAGGATACCGGGCTGGTGAATGCCATCGGCGAATGGGCCATCCGCGTTGCCTGTGATGATCTGGCCCGGTGGCCGGAAAATATTCGCTGTGCCGTCAACGTATCCACCGTACAGTTTGCCAATCCGCAACTGCCGTCGGTTATCACCAATGCTGTGGCCAATGCCGGTATTCATCCATCGCGGCTCGAACTGGAAATTACCGAAAGCGTTTTTCTCAACGACAATGACGGTACGCAGGCCATGTTCGCCGCTCTTAAAAACATTGGCGTCCGCCTGGCGCTTGATGATTTTGGCACCGGTTATTCATCGCTTGGTTATCTTAAGAAAGCGCCGTTCAACAAAATCAAAATTGACCAAAGCTTCGTTCGCGGGGCGACAGAGGCCGGTAGCCTGAACGGCGCGATCATTTCTTCGATTACCGGGTTGGCCCGCGATCTGGGCATGGATACCACCGCCGAAGGCGTCGAGACGCTGGACGAGCTTGACCTGGTGCGGTCGCTCGGATGCAGTCATATTCAGGGCTATATCTATGCCAAAGCGATGAATTCAGACGCGGCGACCGCACTGCTTCAAACCGGTCCGAAAATGTCTGCTGCCGGACCGCGTTCGGCCCGTGCCCACAGACATACCATGCTGCGCAAGGTTGTTTTGGAGACTGGCGGGCAATATTACAATGCGACCATTCGCAACATGTCGGTGAGCGGGGCGCTGGTGGAAGGGCTCTGGAATGTGCCCGAAGGAACCGAGTTCAATCTCGCATTGAGTGAAAAACAGATCGTTCCGATCAAGACGGTCTGGAGCGTTCAGGAAAGAATGGGCGTACGTTTCGCCATGCCGGTAAAGCTGGATGAACCGCAAAAGCCATCCGTTCTAATCCCTAAAAAAACGACACTCGCTGATACTGATGAGCCGAGGAAACGGGCATGAGTGACGTAATCCGTCTTGTGGAGTCATATCATGGCCAAGGGTAATTTTCTGTCCCGGCTGGCCAATTTCCCCGCGCCCGAACTGGGCTCGGAACCCATTAGCTCGATCGCGAAAAGCGATTCCAAGCAGCGTCTTGAATTGTTTGACAGCTTTGAAAATCTGGGGCTGGGCTGGTTTTGGGCCACGGACGCTCATGGCCGGGTGACGTATCTGTCGAACAATGCCGCCAAATCTTTGGGCAAGCCAGAGAACGAGGTTCTCGGCTCGGCTTTTGGCTCTTTATTCGTGCCGCAGGATCATGACGAGACCGACAAGACCGAACGTCCGCTGCCGTTCCTGATCAGCGCGCGTAACGCCTTTTCGGATCTTGCCGTGCGTGTGCAGCACGATCAGGCGGCCGAACACCCTGTCTGGTGGGCGATTTCCGGCAAGCCGCAATTCATCAATGACAAGACGTTTATTGGTTATCGCGGTACGGCCAAGGATATCACGCACCGCCGCCAGCGGGACCGTGATGCGTCCCGATTGGCCCAATTTGATGCCCTGACCGGCCTGTCTAACCGGCACCGCATGGAAACCAAGATGATTGCCACATTGACCGCCTATAAGGCGGCCAAGCGTAGCTGTGCCTTAATGATGCTGGATTTGGACCGGTTCAAACAGGTGAACGATACTTTGGGTCACCCTGCCGGTGACGAGCTGCTGAAACAGGTTGCGCAGCGGCTTAAGGCAATCGTTGGAGATATGGGCGAGATAGGCCGGCTTGGCGGTGATGAATTTCTGGTTATGCTGCCGGATATCGATGATCGCGGACGGTTGGGCGAGCTTGCCAACCGGCTCATTCAGATGATTTCGCAGCCCTATTCCGTCAATGGCAGCCGCGCAATCATAGGCACCTCGGTCGGTATCGCGATTGCGCCGTATGACGGGATCGAGACGGACGAGCTGGTCAGCAGTACCGATCTGGCTCTCTACGCTGCGAAAGGTGGTGGCCGCGGCCAGTTCCGCTTCTATTCAAGCGATCTCAAAGACGGGGCGCGCCGACGTAAGGAGATCGAGGAGGACCTTCGCGATGCCCTTACGCAGCAGCAGATCCAAATGCATTATCAGCCGCTGGTTCAGGCGGGCACCAACACGGTGCGCGCCTTTGAGGCGCTGATGCGGTGGAAACATCCTGAGCGCGGATGGATTCGCCCGAGCCAATTCATTCCGATCGCCGAAGAAACCAGCATCATTTCAGACCTCGGCGAGTTCGCTCTGATGCAAGCCTGCAAGGACGCTATGCTCTGGCCCAGCGCATTAAGCGTCACGGTGAATGTGTCTGCGGTGCAGTTTAATAACGAAGACTTCCCGAACATCGTCCGCAGGGCCCTGTCAGCACCTGGCCTGGTTCCAAGCCGTCTCGAACTTGAAATCACCGAGAGTGTTTTCATGGGCGACCCCTACGCCACCAAACGGACCTTTGCCGAATTGAAGGAAATCGGTGTCCGGCTGGCGCTGGATGATTTTGGCACGGGATATTCATCGCTTGGATATTTACGCGATGCTCCCTTCGACAAGATAAAAATTGACCAGAGCTTCGTTCGCGGCTCGACGGAAAATGACAATAATAACGCAGCAATCATCACTGCGATTGTCAGTCTGGCCCAGGCGTTGGGCATGGAAACCGTCGCCGAGGGCGTCGAAGCGCAGGACGAATTGGCGTTAGTCACCAGCCTGGGCGCCACTCTCGTCCAAGGCTGGATCTATGCCAAGGCCATGCCGCAGCAAGACGTTGTGAGCCGGTTGGAGCGGGGCGAACTTGAATTTGTTCCCTCCGGTCCATCAAAACACCGCGCAGACCGGCGGACAGTGTTCCGCGGCATTGGTGTCATCCATGAAGATCACCGGTATGATGCCGTGCTGCGTAACCTGTCCAAAACCGGCGCGATGATAGAGGGCATACTGGATGTGCCAATCGGGACCGATCTGGTACTGGATTTGGGGCAGGGGCAGCTGGTTATAGGAACCGTGCGCCGCAGTTCTGGCGCGACCCAGGGGCTTCAGTTTGAAACAGCTCTGGTTAGCGACGGGGCCGACGGATTGTGTACACGCCACCGGGTAAACCCGTATTCACTGGCTGCCGCTGGCATGCCGCTTGCCGCACTTCCACCGGGCAGTTACCCGCTCGTCAGTGGCGGCCACAACCAAACCGGTTCACGCCCGCAATTTATGCAGATTGACTTGAACAGCAAGGGTGACTGACGTGGTTCGCCCGGTTATTCTGAATGAGAAGCTGCTGACAGGATAATTGTCTCTCGCTAAGGGGAGGTAAAACGCTATATCGTGTTTTCCTACTCCATTGCGGCGATTTATGACTGACCTTCAGAATATACGAAACTTTTCGATTATTGCGCATATTGACCACGGCAAAAGCACGCTGGCGGACCGGCTGATCCAATTTACCGGCGGCCTGACTGACCGTGAAATGTCCGAGCAAGTGCTTGATAATATGGATATCGAGAAGGAGCGGGGCATTACCATCAAGGCGCAAACCGTGCGCCTGTCCTACACCGCGAAGGATGGTGAGACCTATCAGCTCAATCTGATGGACACGCCCGGCCATGTCGATTTCGCCTATGAAGTCAGCCGCAGCCTCGCCGCATGTGAAGGCGCTCTGCTGATTGTCGATGCGGCGCAAGGGGTTGAGGCGCAGACGCTCGCCAATGTCTATCAGTCGATCGAGCATGACCACGAGATTGTGCCCGTCATCAACAAAATCGATCTGCCCGCTGCCGAGCCGGAGCAGGTGCGCAAGGAAATCGAGGATGTGATCGGTCTCGACGCATCCGAAGCCGTCCTTGCTTCCGCAAAATCCGGTATCGGGATTGAGGAAATCCTCGAGCAGGTGGTGGCTAAAATCCCGCCGCCCAAGGGCGCGCGTGAGGCCCCGCTCAAGGCCAGCCTGGTCGATAGCTGGTACGATCCGTATCTTGGTGTGGTTATCCTCGTCCGCGTGATTGACGGCGTGATCAAGAAGGGTCTCAACGTCAAATTCATGATCGGCGAAACCGAGCATCTGGTCGACCGTGTTGGCTGTATGAGCCCGAAAATCACCCAGTTGCCAGAACTTGGCCCTGGCGAAATCGGCTTTATCACTGCGCAGATCAAGGAAGTCGAACAGGCCCGCGTGGGTGATACCATTACCACCGTGAAACAGGGCGCGACCGAGCCTTTGCCAGGCTATAAGGACGTTCAATCGGTCGTGTTCTGCGGGCTGTTCCCGGTTGATGCGGCGGATTTTGAGAAGCTGCGCGAAAGCATCGCCAAATTGCGGCTCAATGATGCGAGCTTTACTTTTGAAACTGAATCCAGTGCTGCGCTGGGTTTCGGGTTTCGTTGCGGGTTCCTCGGCCTGCTCCATCTTGAGATTATTCAGGAGCGGTTGACCCGGGAATATGACCTTGATCTGATTACCACTGCGCCGTCTGTCGTCTACCGCATGCAGCTCAATAAATCGCGGACCGACGATGCGCGCGAGCTGATGCTGCATAACCCCGCCGATTATCCCGATCCCAGCCGGATCGACATGATCGAGGAGCCGTGGATCAAGGCGGTGATCTACACCCCTGACGAATATCTCGGCTCTATCCTGAAGCTATGCCAGGACCGGCGCGGCGTGCAGAAAGACCTGACCTATGTGGGCGGCCGCGCGCAAGTGACCTATGAATTGCCGCTCAATGAAGTGGTGTTCGATTTCTACGACCGGCTCAAAAGCATCTCGCGCGGCTATGCCAGTTTTGATTACGAACAAATCGGTTTGCGTGAAGGCGATCTGGTGAAAATGAGCATTCTGGTGAATAATGAACCGGTCGATGCGCTTAGCATGATTGTCCATCGCGGCGTGGCCGAGGCGCGCGGCCGCCATATTTGCGAACGGATGAAAGACCTGATCCCGCGCCACCTGTTCAAAATCCCTGTTCAAGCGGCCATTGGCGGCAAAGTCATTGCCCGCGAAACCATCGCCGCAATGCGCAAAGATGTGACTGCCAAATGCTATGGCGGAGACATCAGCCGGAAAAAGAAACTGCTGGAAAAGCAGAAGAAGGGTAAAGCCAAAATGCGCGAATACGGCAATGTCAGTATCCCGCAGGAAGCCTTCATCGCCGCCCTTCGCATGGGCGATGAGTAGCATCCCCGCGCCCACCGC
Source organism: Pontixanthobacter sp. (assembly GCF_049682855.1). Lineage (NCBI taxonomy): Bacteria > Pseudomonadati > Pseudomonadota > Alphaproteobacteria > Sphingomonadales > Erythrobacteraceae > Pontixanthobacter > Pontixanthobacter sp. The sequence continues at coordinate 162,348 of NZ_JBAUIK010000018.1, forward strand.
AAGTTCCACGCCGAAGCTGCTTCCCACCACCCCCCTAAAGCTGTTCCCCCAAGCTACTACCCCAGACCGACAACCCATAACAGAGAGTACGATCAACGATGGCTGGCTATAATGAACCCACCTTTCAGGAGCGACAAGCGCGCGCAGAGAAAGCCCGCGCCAAGGCGCTAGCGAAACTCGCCGCCCGCGCGAAAACGCCGGTTGACGAGGCGGAGCTGGCCCGGCGCAAGGCGGCAGGGGAAGCCCGCAAAGCCGCCGCCGCCGAAAAAAGCGCCGCCCGCAAAGCCGCCATCGCCGAAGCCAAAGCAGCCAAGGCTGCAAAAAAGGCGGAAGAAAAAGCCGCTGCCGAGGTCGCCGTACCAACCGAAGCCGAAAAGAAAGCTGCGCGGGATGCGAAATACGCGGCGCGGAAGAAGCGGAAGAAGTGATTTTGGGGTGGGTGGTGGTATTGGTTGTAAGAGGCTAGGCTCAGGACCTATCAAAGGGATTCACTATTCCGCTTGGATCTGATTCCATGGCGGCGCTGATGATCGGCGCCTTTCCCAAGGTCAAGGCCTTGCTCGGTGACAAAAGGTATGATGCTGACTGGTTTCGGGAAGCACTGGCTGACCGGAACATCGACGCCTGCATCCCGTCAAAGGCCAATCGTAAAGTCCACATCCCGCACGATAAGGCGCTCTATCGCCAGCGGCACAAGATTGAGAACATGTTCGGCAGATTAAAGCACTGGCGCCGCATCCACACCGTCATGTCCGCCATCTGTATCGCTGCCACCGTAATCTTGTGGCTCGATCAATGAGTCCTGAGCCTAGGTGGAGGATCGCGAATCGGTCCATTCCAAGCCATTTTTGACCGGCCAGTTTCTCCTCTTTCCTACTCCCGCCACACCAGGCTAAACCGCTTGGATGCAACCGCTCGTTCCCTCTCTAACGCTTTGCTATTGCGCTATTTTTCGTCCGAACGCCGCCTCCGTTAGTTTTGCCTTTTGTACTGTGTCCCATGTGTCCCTTTCCTACAGCCTTACGGCAGTATTCTTCGCTCGCTTCAAGTCCCGATTCTGCCTCTGCTTGTGGCTCCGAAATTCTGCTGTTTTGCGAACTTGCGGGATAAGGGTGCAACCTTCACTTGGCGTTCAGCATATGGGCGGGTATAGCGGGCCCATGACCAACGCTTCACGTCGTCCGCGCCTGTCTTCCGGGCTGTTTTCTAAACCCGCCATTGCGGCATCTGCTTTATGTACGGGGGTTTTGTTCCTGGCCGGGTGTGCAACGGGTGGCGGCGGCACCGATGATACCGCCTATATCGCGCGCGATGTGGAAACTTTGTACGGTTCGGCAAAGAGCCTGCTTGATAAGGGAAATGCCCCGGTGGCGGCGGCTTTGTTTGATGAGGTGGAGCGTCAGCATCCGTATTCGCCGTGGGCGCGCCGCGCGCAATTGATGAGCAGTTTCAGCTATTATGTGGCGCGCGATTACAACAAGGCCATCGCCAGTTCGCAGCGTTTCCTGTCAATCCACCCGGGCAATAAAGACGCGCCTTACGCGTATTATCTGATCGCGCTTAGTTATTATGAGCAGATCAGCGATGTCACCCGTGACCAGAAAATTACCGAGCAGGCGCGTATTGCACTGACTGAGGTGACACGCCGTTTTCCGACGACCGAATATGCCTCCGATGCGCGGCTCAAGCTTGACCTGGTCAATGATCATCTGGCGGGCAAGGAAATGGAAATCGGGCGGCATTATCAGCGGTCCGGCCGGTGGTTGGCGGCGCAAATCCGCTTCCAGAACGTGATTGATGACTATCAGACGACCAGCCACGCGCCCGAAGCACTGTACCGGCTCACCGAAAGCAGCCTGGCGCTGGGTGTCCCTCAGGAAGCCATGAAATATGCGGCGGTACTGGGCAGCAATTATCCCGGCAGCGACTGGTATGAAAAGGCCTATGATCTGATTGGCGACAAGGCCCCGGCTGTTACTGCGAGCTGACCCGGCTGGACGCCTTTCGGGGGCGGGACAGGGCAGCCAATCTGCGGGATGAATTGGGCGCGGCCATGTGGCCAGTCACGCATATGGTCAGTCACGCATCTGGCCAGTCACGCATCTGACCAGTCACGTATGCCAAATCATAAAGCGGCTTGGCGCGCCCGGGATATCGCAAGCGTTTGCTGGAGAGGCGGTTTCATCGGGGGGTGGCCGCGACCTGGCACGAATGATCAATCTGGTCTCCCGCGCCGCAGAGCTGGCGGATATCCGGGCGCCAAAGAATTGTTCGCAAATATCTGCGCCACCGTGACGCGGGGCTGTGCATGGGCTAGTGAGTCGCGCGTTATGCTTACGCAGCTTGCCATTCGTAATATCGTTCTGATCGAGGCGCTTGACCTGCATTTCGCCGGCGGGCTGGGGGTGCTGACGGGGGAAACGGGCGCGGGCAAGTCGATCCTGCTTGATGCGGTCGGGCTGGTATTGGGCAACCGCGCCGATATGGGCCTGATCCGCGCGGGTGCCGATCAAGCGAGCGCGACCGCCACATTTGAATTCGGCATATTGCCCAAAGCGATCCAGACCATATTGGATGATGCCGAAATTGACGTGGAGCCGGGCGAACCGCTGATCGTCAGGCGGCGGCTGAAAGCAGATGGCGGGTCCAAGGCATTTGTGAATGACCAGCCTGTTGGTGTCGCTCTGCTGCGCGAAATGGCGGGCTTTCTGGTCGAGCTTCACGGCCAGCACGATGATCGCGGACTGGTCAATCCGCGCGGGCACATGCGGTTGCTGGATCGCTATGCTGGCAGCAATGTCGATGCCGTATCTGCTGCTTGGGCGGCTTGGCGCGGGGCGGAAGCGAAACTGGCCGAGGCGAAGGCGAGTATTGATCAGGCGAAGGAGGATGAAGATCTGCTGATCGCGCATCTTGCGGAACTGACAGAATTGCGCCCTATCGCGGGCGAGGAAGCGCAACTGGCGGGACTGCGGTCTGACATGCAAAAGGGCGAGCGGCTGCAAGGCGAATTGGAAGAGTTGCGCAAAATCTGGGATGGATCAAAATCGCCACTCGCATTGCTACGCAGTGCGGCGCGTAAGCTGGACCGGATTGCGCAGGAGCACCCGTTGCTGTCCGACGCGCTGGCTTCGCTCGACCGCGCGGTGGTTGAGGCGGGCGAGGCGGAGGATAAGCTGACCGCTGCGGGGCATTCTTTAATCCACGATCCGGTGGCGCTGGACGAGGCCGAAACCCGGCTGTTTGAACTGCGCGCAGCGGCCCGAAAACACCGCTGCGATGTAGAGGCGTTGCCCGCGCTGATGCGGGAGATGCGCGCGCAACTGGATGCGATCGAAAGCGGTGAGGCAGGGGTGGGCGCGCTAGAGAAAGCCGCAAGAGCTGCGGGTGAAACCTATTTGGCGGCGGCGCGAAACTTGCACGAGAAGCGAGCCAATGCGGCGCTGAAACTGGATAAGGCGGTGGCGGCTGAGCTGGCTCCGCTCAAGCTGGACGCGGCAAAATTCCAGACTGCGGTTGAGGCTTTGCCCGAAGATCGCTGGGGCGCGGCCGGGATGGACAGTGTTGAGTTTCTGATTTCGACCAATCCGGGTGCGCCCTTTGCGCCGCTCAATAAAATCGCATCGGGCGGCGAGCTGTCACGCTTTATCCTCGCGCTGAAAGTGGCTCTGGCGGAGAAAGGCGGCGCGGCAACGGTTATCTTCGACGAAATTGATCGCGGCGTCGGCGGGGCTGTGGCCTCTGCGATTGGTGACCGGCTGGCACGGCTGGCAAGCGGCGGGCAATTGCTCGCTGTAACGCACAGCCCGCAAGTGGCCGCACGTGGCGGCGAGCATTATATGATCGCCAAGTCGAGCGAGGGTACCGTGACGCGCACATCGGTCGGCCTGCTCGATGCCGATGCCCGCCAAGAAGAAATCGCCCGGATGCTGTCTGGCGCGGAAGTAACGCCGGAGGCTAGGGCGCAGGCAGTGCGGTTGCTGGAAGGGGTGTAGATGGTCTCCGAACCCGACGCCGCAAACGAACTCATGCGCCTTGCCAGGCAGATTGCGAGGCATGATGCGCTGTATCATGCCAAGGATGCGCCGGAGATATCGGATCAGGAATATGATGCGCTGATCCGCCGCAACCGGGAGCTGGAGGAGGCGTTTCCGCATCTGGTGCGGCCTGACAGCCCCAGCCAGAAAGTTGGCCATGCGGTCGCGGCGTCTCCGCTGAGCAAAGTGACGCATGAGGTTCGCATGATGAGCCTCGACAATGCGTTCAATAACGAGGAAGTAGCGGAGTTTGTCGCGCGTATTCGCCGCTATCTCAACCTGGCCGAAGATGAGCCAATTGCTTTTACCGCAGAGGATAAGATCGACGGCCTGTCCTGCTCGCTTCGTTATGAAAGTGGCACGCTGGTTCGCGCGGCCACACGCGGGGATGGACAGGTGGGTGAAGATGTAACGCCGAATGTCACCCACATCCCGGATATCCCGCAGCAACTGCCCGGCAGTGCGCCAGAAATCTTCGAAATTCGCGGCGAAGTTTACATGTCCCGCGCTGATTTTGCTGCACTCAATGCTGCGCAGCAAAAGGTGGATGCGAAACTATTTGCCAACCCGCGCAATGCCGCCGCGGGATCGCTGCGTCAGAAGGATGCGAGCATCACGGCCAAGCGCCCGCTAGAATTCTGGGCGCATGGCTGGGGGGATGTATCCGCCCTGCCGGGCGCAACGCAGACCGAAATCGTACATCAGCTGCAGGCGTGGGGCATCCCTGTGTCTCCGCTGTTCAAACGCTGCGAAACTCTGGCGGAAATGCTGGCCCATTATGAACAGATCAATGCCGTACGGCCTGATCTGCCATATGAGATAGACGGCGTAGTGTTCAAGGTGGACCGGCTCGACTGGCAGAAACGCCTTGGCTTTGTAACCAAGTTTCCGCGCTGGGCCATTGCGCGCAAATTCCCGGCGGAACAGGCGGAAACGACGCTGGAAAGCATTGATATTCAGGTGGGCCGCACAGGCAAGCTGACCCCGGTTGGCAGGCTTGCGCCAGTATTGGTGGGCGGCGTTACTGTCACCAATGTCACGCTGCACAACCGTGATGAAATTGGCAGGCTGGGCGTGCGGCCGGGTGACCGCGTGCAGGTACAGCGCGCCGGTGATGTGATCCCGCAAGTGGTCAAAAACCTGACTCCCGATGTCATGCGCGATCCCTACCATTTCCCCGAACGCTGCCCTGAATGCGATAGCGAGGCCGTTGCGCAGGAGGGCGAGGTGGATGTACGCTGTACCGGCGGCTTGATCTGTCCAGCCCAGCGTACCGAGCGGCTCAAGCATTTCGTCAGCCGGGGCGCTCTTGATATTGATGGACTTGGTGAGAAAACGATCGACCAGTTTTTCGCCCTAGGCTGGCTCGAGAGTCCGGCAGATATTTTCCGGCTGCATGGCCGGAAAGCGGACATAATGGCGCTTGAGGGTTGGCAGGAAAAATCGGTCGACAAGCTGATCGAATCTATCGAAACCAAGCGTCAACCCGATGCTGCGCGGTTGCTGTTCGGTTTGGGTATTCGGCATGTCGGTGCCGTCACCGCACGTGATCTGCTGAAAGCGTTTCATACTCTGCCCGATATCCGCACCGCCGCCGAAGCAGCGCGTGAAACCGCAGTTAGCAGCGAATCCGAAATCACTGCGATTGACGGGATCGGCAGCGCCGTTGCCGAGGCGCTGGGGGATTTCTTTCACGAAGAGCATAATGTCGCCGTGTGGGACGATTTGCTCCGCGAAGTCAGTCCGCCGCGTTACGAGGTTGAAACACTCGACAGCCCGGTTGCGGGCAAAGTGGTGGTGTTCACGGGCAAGCTCGAAACGATGAGCCGGGATGAGGCGAAAGCGCAGGCTGAACGGCTCGGCGCGAAGACATCGGGTTCGGTCAGCGCAAAAACCGATATGCTGGTTGCGGGGCCCGGCGCTGGAAGCAAGCTGAAAAAAGCCGCCGATCTGGGTATTAAAACTATCGATGAAGCGGGCTGGGCAGAGATCGTAAAGGCGGCCGGGTGACGCTGCGTCGGGCGTTTTTCGCGGCGGCATGCGTATTGCTCTCCGCCTGCGATAGTGATGATCAAGATGAGGCGGCGCAGCGCCAACCACAAAACGCCGCTATTGCAGAACCTGTTGCCGAAGAAACACTGCCTGCGGAACAGCGCGTGCTGCAAGAAACGCTGATCGCCGAAGCCAATGCGTTTGACGGGTCACTCGGCGTTGCAGTTTACGATATAGAGCGCGACCGCTTGATCCATGTCAATGGCGAACAGATGTTTCCGCAGCAGAGTCTTAGCAAATTATGGGTGGCGCTTGCTGCGTTGCAAAGGGTTGATAGCGCCGAACTGCGATTGCGTGAGCGGGTTTCAGTATTGCGCAGTGATCTCACCGTGTTCCACCAGCCGATCCGCAAAATCATGCTAGCACGCGGATCGTACCACACGGATTATGCTGATCTGCTGCGGCGGGCGATCACCGAAAGCGACAACACCGCAAATGACATGCTGCTGAAACGTGTCGGGGGGCCGCCGGGGGTACGCAACACTTTGTCACATGCGGGGTTGGACGGGATCAGATTTGGGCCCGGTGAGCGCGAGATGCAAAGCACACTCGCCGCGCTGGAGTGGGACCCGTCAATGTCCATCGGCAAACGGTTTTTTGATATGCGCAAGGCAGTACCCGCCGCACAGCGCAGGGCGGCATTTGATAGTTATGTAGCGAACCCTGTCGATGGCGCGCGGCCTGCGGCCATAGAGGAGGCGCTCGGCAGGCTGGCCAAAGGCGAACTGTTACAGCCCGATACCACATCAATCATGCTCGGGTTGCTTGACGATGTGAAAAGCGGTCCAAACAGGCTGAAAGGCGGCGTGCCTGCGGGCTGGTCGATTGGCCATAAAACTGGCACCGGACAGGTTCTCGACACGGTTCCGCCGGGGGTTATCGGCGAGCAGACAGGCTATAATGATGCCGGTATTCTAACCGCTCCGGACGGGCGCCGCTACGCAGTGGCTGTCTTGATCGGCCGTACCGCAACGCCCATTTCGGTTCGAATGGAATTCATGCACCGGATTGTCGCCGCGATTGTTGCCTATCACTATCAGGCTAACGGGCAGGTAGGTCCGCCAAATATGCGTCACATCATACATCAAAACGCGCGGTAATGATCGACCAGACACCGGCAGGAAGGCAGCGCCGATATGGCAAATCATCCACAATTGGGGCGGGCATTGCGCGGGCAGTCCACGCGGTTGCGCTTGCCGGATAGTGGCCGGTTCCCCGGAACGCTCCCGATGGGCTTGACGAAGCAGTCCCTTTTTCCTTTGACGCGCACCGCCGGGAAGGCGGATTGATGTTGGACGAGCTGCACCCGCAGGCTGGGCGTATCGCCGCTCTGCTGCGCGCGCGGGGCGAAAAAATCGCCGTGGCCGATGGCGCAACCGGCGGTCTGATTGCGGCGTCGCTGCTGACTGTCCCGGGCGCGCTTAATTTCTTTGTCGGTGGCGGCGTGGTCTATTCGCTGCGTGCACGGGACATACTGTTCGACCGGCCGCGCGAGGCATATAGGGGGATGCACGGCACGGGCGCCGACTACGCGGTGCTTCAGGCGCGCTCCATCAGAGAAAATTTCCACGCTGACTGGGGCCTTGCCGAGAGCGGTTCTGCGGGAGGTAGTATCCATCCCGGCGGAGCAGCATCTGGCACAAGCTGTGCGGCGGTTGCGGGGCCAAATGGCCAATGGGTCAAGATCACGAGAACAAACAGCGACGCGCGTATCGCTAATATGGAAGCATTCACGCGCGCCGCTCTTGGTCATTTGGAGGACGTTCTTAACCGTCTGACTTAGTCATTGGGCATCAAGTGAATTTCCCTGACAGAGGATGTTTTAGGCTGCTCCAGTGCAAATACCACGGCATCCGCGATGTCACCGGGCTGTAATTTGGTAGGTTTTGGCTCGTCGAAAAAGTCGGTATTCACCATGCCAGGCGAAATCACAGTACACCGGCCGCCCCACTCACGCATTTCTTCTGCAAGATTGCCGGCAAAGCCGTGCACGAACCATTTGGTTGCGCTGTAAATTGACCCCTTAAAGTGCTCCCGGCCGGCTTTCGACCCGGTCACGATGAACTGCCCTTTCGTTTTACGCAATTCTGGCAAAGTCGCATGGGCAGTGTAAAGAACGGCGAGGATATTGATGTGAATCATATCGTGCCATTCTTCAGGGTCGCCATTTTCGGTTCCTGGCGTGTTCACGCCTGTCCCGGCATTGGCAAATACTGCGGTCAACTCGCCAAATTTCTCGACCGTTTTGTTGACCGCTTCTGCCAATTCTTCCCGCTTGGTCACGTCGCAGGGCAGGGCCAGCGCGCGCTCACCTATTTCGGCGGCAAGTGCCGTCAGTTTGTCTGTCGAACGTGCCAGCAATGCGACATTCCAGCCAGCATGAGCGGCAGCTTTGGCCGTTGCGGCACCGATACCGGAAGAGGCACCGGTGATAAGAAGCGTTTTTGACATGGACTGATCCTTTTATGTGGAGTTATGTGGAGTGTTGTGTCCATAAACCTTCAGACCGGCTCATGTTCCGATTTACATCGGGCTTAGCGCCGCTTTCTTAGCCACAATATTGACCAGTCACCCTGGATCAATTTCGTGGCGAGGCGGAATCCGGCTGCTCGGTAAGCGCGGCGGACCGTGGGTTCCTGTTCCGTCAGCAGACCCGCGAGCAGGACATGTCCGCCGGTGGAAACGTTTGCAGCAAAATCGGGTGCAAGCTCCACCAATGGACCGGCCAGTATATTGGCAATCAGCAGATCATAGGGGCCGCGTGCCTGGAGCAGCGCGTCCTCCATCCCATCCGCAATCACCATCGTCAGCTGGCCTTTACGGTGGCCGAAAGCAAGACCGTTGGCCGCACAATTATCGGCCACCACAGCGGCGCAAACCGCATCAATATCGCTCGCGGTGGCAAACGCGCCTGGCCATAAATCCAGCGCGGCAAAAGCCAGTAAACCTGTGCCAGTACCGATATCGGCGGTATTGCGAATGGCAAGGCCGGTTCGCTTCATGTGTGTCAGCATGGCAAGGCAGCCAGCGGTAGTCTCATGCTGTCCTGTGCCAAATGCTTGGCCTGCGGGGATCATGACACTGGTAATCGCCCGGTTATCGCTGGCGGGAAAATCGGGCGTGTGGATGTAGAATTTGCCAGCCTTGATGGGCTGTACACCCTGCTGACTGACAGTGAGCCAGTCCTGCCTGACCAGTTTTTCCGATGTCAATGCCGGCGCATCGCGTTCAAACAAAGCGGCGATGGCGGCCATGTCTGCATCTGTCGGATCGCGCGGAAGCCATGCCTCGATCTGCCATTCATCGGGCCTGTCTTCGGCTATTTCGCTTCCTGAAAGGACAATTTGCGCATCCCAGTCCCACGCATTATCGTGCGCAAGCAACGCGGCCTTGACCACAGCTTTGGGCGCGAAGCCGCTTATCTTCCAGCTATCCCCTTCGTCGCTATCAGCGGACATGGCTGGCTCCGTTTGCATCGAGCGTAGCGCCGGTGAGGCTTTCGGGCGCATCCAGCGCGCAATAGACGGCGATATTGGCGATTTCCTCAGGCTGCGCGACCCGGCCGAGCGGAATATCGGCGAGCAATCCCGCGCCGCCCCGGCTTTCCAGATAATCATCTGCCATCGCGGTATCGGTAAAGCCGGGCGCGACGGCGTAGCTGCAAATACGGTCTTTGGCGTACGCTCGCGCGATGGTTTTGTGCATCGCCAGCATACCGCCTTTCGCTGCGGCATAATGCCAATGGGCAGGGCTGTCGCCCCGGTGCCCGGCGCGGCTGGCGATGTGGACGATCCGGCCTGCCGCGCCGCGCGCTTGCCAATGCAAAACGGCAAGGCGTGACAATTGTGCAGCGGCGGTCAGGTTGATGTCCAGCGTACGCTGCCATTCAGCCAGCCAGTCAGCATCCTTGGCGCCGAGCTTGACTGCGTCAAACAGGCCCGCATTGTTGATCAAAACATCAATTTTTCCGCCTGACCTCTCCAACGCAGCATGCCATAATAGTGCCGGTGCAGCCGGGTCAGAAAAATCAGCGGCAATGGCGGAGCCGTTATCCGATTGCGTCGCGTGTCCGATTACCCGAACATCACGGTGCTGCAATTGATGGCGGATGGCGGCGCCGATGCCGCGGCTCGACCCGGTCAGGAGGATGCATGTCATGCAACGCCTATCCAAAAATTTGCAGTGCTTGTCGAGCGTCGATGCCTTGCCTCCACTTGCTATTGCGCTAAGGGAGGCGTTCGACTGGGTATTTTGCCGGATAATCTTATGACCAACAGGCCGCTTTCACCGCATCTATCAATCTGGAAATGGGGCCCGCATATGCTGGTCTCCATTCTTCACCGCGTTTCAGGGGACGGTATGGCTATCGCTGGACTGGCAATGCTGCTGTGGTGGCTTGGTGCTTTGGCAAGCGGGCCGGATGCTTATGCATTGTTTCAAAGCTGGGTGTGGGCCGATTTCGGGGCGCTGAGTTTTGCCGGTATTGATATCCTCTATTCGATCTTGAAGATTATCTTGAAACTGGTCGTTATCGGCCTTTCTTGGGCTTTCTTCACGCATTTCTGCTCAGGCATGCGCCACTTCGTGCTTGATATTGGCGCCGGATATGAACTGGACGCTAACCGGATGTGGTCTATCGCCAGCCCGATTATCGCCATTTTGCTAACCGCTGCCTTCTGGGCCGCAGTGCTGTTTCTTTGAGGACTTGAATCATGGGTAACGGAACCTCCATCGGGAAAGTGCGCGGGCTTGGCTCTGCACATGAGGGCGCGCATCACTGGTTGATCCAGCGTTTCACCGCGATTGGTAATGTCGTGCTGATGTTGTGGTTGATGACCACATTTATACTGCTTCCTGACCTGTCCTACGCAACCGTAAGCGAGCATCTGGCCAAGCCTGTTCCGGCTACTGCAATGGTGCTGCTGATCATCTGTGTGTTCTGGCACGCATGCCTTGGTTTGCAGGTGCTGATAGAGGATTACATCCATCAGGCCGGGAACAAGTTTGCTGCCCTGGCTTTGCTGAATTTATTGACAATCGGTGGCGGTGCCTTTGGCATTTTCTGCGTTGCCCGACTTGCTCTTGCCCCGACCGCTCTAGGAGGAGCTGCATAATGGCTGACGCTGCGACACACGCACCGGCGTATAAGATTATTGACCACCTGTATGACGTGGTCGTTGTAGGTGCGGGCGGTTCCGGTTTGCGCGCGACAATGGGCAGCGCGGAAGCGGGCCTGAAAACAGCCAACATTTCCAAGGTTTTTCCAACGCGTAGCCATACCGTCGCGGCGCAAGGCGGTATCGCGGCTTCGCTCGGCAACAACACGCCTGATCACTGGTCATGGCATATGTATGACACCGTCAAAGGTGCCGACTGGCTGGGCGATCAGGACGCGATAGAATATCTCGCGCGTGAAGCACCGGCAGCGGTGTACGAGCTGGAGCATGCCGGTGTTCCGTTTTCGCGCAATGAAGATGGCACGATCTATCAGCGTCCGTTTGGCGGACATATGCAGAATATGGGCGAGGGTCCTCCGGTCCAGCGGACCTGCGCTGCGGCAGACCGTACGGGCCATGCGATGCTACATGCACTTTATCAGCAGAGCCTGAAATATGATGCCGATTTCTTCATCGAATATTTCGCCCTCGACCTGATTATGAATGAAGGTCGCTGCGTTGGCGTGATCGCGATGTGCCTCGACGATGGATCGATTCACCGGTTCCGCGCCCAGAATGTGGTGCTGGCCACTGGCGGGTATGGCCGGTGCTATTACACAGCGACATCCGCGCATACGTGCACAGGCGATGGCGGCGGCATGGTTTTACGCGCCGGTCTGCCCTTGCAGGATATGGAATTCGTCCAGTTTCACCCGACCGGAATATACGGCGCGGGCGTTTTAATAACCGAAGGCGCGCGGGGCGAGGGCGGCTACCTGACCAATTCTGAAGGCGAACGGTTTATGGAGCGATATGCCCCTTCTGCCAAGGATCTGGCATCGCGCGATGTCGTGTCACGGTCGATGGCGCTGGAGATGCGCGAGGGGCGCGGTGTTGGCCCTGATGGCGATCACATTTACCTTCATCTTGATCATATCGAAGCCTCGGTTCTGGCAGAACGTCTGCCAGGTATCACTGAAAGCGGCAAGATTTTTGCGGGCGTTGATCTGACCCGTCAGCCTTTGCCGGTAACACCAACGGTGCATTACAATATGGGCGGCATTCCGTGTAACTATCACGGCGAAGTCGTGACCATTGGCAAGGATGGAGATCCCGATACTGTGGTGCCCGGCCTGTTTGCCGTGGGCGAAGCGGCATGTGTGTCAGTCCACGGCGCGAACCGTCTCGGTTCAAACTCGCTGATTGATCTGGTGGTGTTTGGCCGCGCAACCGGTCACCGATTGAAAGACATCACCAAAGCGGGCTCTGCGCAGGCGGAATTGCCCAAAGACAGCGCCGACTTGTCGCTCGGCCGGCTGGATCATTTTCGACTTGCAGATGGCGGGACCCCGACGGCTGTCTTGCGTAGCGAAATGCAGAAGACGATGCAAAAACATGCCGCCGTTTTCCGCGACAGCGCGCTGATGTCGCAAGGGGTAACGCAGCTTGCAGATACTTATAAGAATATGACCGATATTAAGGTTTCTGACCGCTCGCTGATCTGGAATAGCGACCTGATTGAAACGCTGGAGTTCGACAATTTGATTGCCCAGGCCAGCGTGACAATGGCATCGGCTGAAAACCGCAAGGAAAGCCGCGGCGCGCATAGCCACGAAGATTTCCCCGATCGTGATGACAAAACATGGATGAAGCACACAGCAGCCTGGTTTAATGGCTGGGGCGGCGCGGGCGGCGAAGTCAAAATCGATTATCGCCCGGTGCATGAATACACGCTCACCGATGATGCAGAGTATATCAAGCCCAAAAAGCGGGTGTATTAATCGGCGAGGATTAACGTCCTGGCTGCTTCGCAAGGCGTGTCAAAATTTCTGACGAAGCTGTTCCAACCTACATTGCTGGCATCACATACACCGAAATAGGATATTGATCCGCGCGCGGTCCATGAATTGACCAATACATGCAGTATCAGCGTTGCAGATCGGCGAAAGTATCGCACGCATCGGAATTGCCCGTGCGCAATCCGGTGCGCAACCATTGCATGCGCTGCGCGCTTGTTCCGTGCGTGAACGCTTCAGGATTGACCCGCTGCCCCGCACTGCGCTGCAAAGTGTCATCGCCGATTGCGCTGGCTGCTGTCATCCCTTCCTCAAGGTCGCCGGGTTCAATGAGATTGCGGTTCAGGCTGGCCCAGACCCCGGCATAGCAATCCGCCTGCAATTCCATGCGGACCTGCAACTGGTTGCTGGCGCGCGGATCTTGCTGTTGGGCGCTGCGGACTTGGCTGGCCAGCCCGGTAAGATACTGGATATGGTGCCCGTATTCATGCGCCATCACATAATATCGCGCGAAGTCTCCGCCAGCTCCCATACGTTGCGCCATTTGATCATAGAAGCTCGTGTCGATGTAAATTCCGCTATCAGCGGGGCAGTAAAATGGGCCCATCGCACTCGATGCGCTGCCGCAGCCGGAGCGGGTCCCCCCTTGATAGAACCACAATTTTGGCTGAGAAAACTCGATCCCGGCCTGCTGAAAAATTGGCGCCCATGTTTCATCAAGCGAACTAAGCGCGTTGCAGCTTTCCAGTGCATAGGCATTCTGCGTGCAAATTTCCTCCGCACTCTGTCCTGACGGGCCCGCTGGCTGCGGCGCGGATTGCCGAGTGTTTTCCAGTGCACCGATATATTGACCGGGGTCTCCGCCAAACACCAGCGCCGCGATGATCGCAATGATGATTGTGCCGCAGCCTATTTTACCACCGCCGCCACCGGGGAACCGTCCGCCGCTGCCGCCCTGGCCAACGCGGATGGTGTTCGGATTAAATCGGTTAAGACGCATTATTCCCCCTCACTACGACATCAATTAAATTGGCCTGTCACACATATGTCTGGACAGCAGCCACGTTGCCCGCAAATATCACTTCGCGCAAAGGGTGAATGCTTAAAACTTTTCAGAGGAACAACGCCAAATGCCATCATCGTCTACACTTTCGGGCAAGCGTGCGCTGATCACCGGATCAACCTCTGGCATTGGTTTGGCCGTAGCCCGCGCATTGGCGGGGCACGGCGCACAGGTTGTCCTCAACGGTTTTGGCGATGCAAATGATATCGATGGCCTATGCGCAGAATTGGGCGCGGTTCATGTGGACGCGGATCTGATGACCCAGCAAGGTTGTGAAACGCTGATGGCGGATGCTGGGCCGGTCGATATTCTGGTCAATAATGCAGGCATGCAGCACGTATCCCCGGTGGATGAATTTCCGATCGATAAATGGAATGCAATCATCGCGTTAAATCTTACCGCAGCGTTTCATACCACGCGGCTTGCTGTGCCGGGAATGAAGGAAAAAGGGTGGGGCCGGATTATCAATACGGCCAGCGCGCATTCCAAAACCGCATCGCCTTACAAGAGCGCCTATAACGCCTCGAAACATGGTATAGACGGCTTCACCAAAACCGTGGCGCTGGAATTGGCGCAAACTGGCGTGACGGCCAATTGCATCAGTCCTGGCTATGTTTGGACGCCGCTGATCGAGGGCCAGATTCCCGATACAATGGCAGCGCGCGGGCTTAGCCGTGATGAAGTCATTAATGACGTCCTGCTCGCCAAGCAGCCGACCAAAAAGTTCGTTCAGCCCGCCGAAATCGGCGCTCTGGCAGTCTTTCTCTGCGGTGAGGAAGCAGGCAATGTAACCGGTGCGAATTGGAGCATTGACGGCGGTTGGACGGCAGAATGAATCGGCTTTTCAGGGCGTAAACGGGGCGAGCATGTGAAATCTGTGTTGAGGTTGGCTGTAATGTTGGCTGCATCGGCGGTTCTGGCCAGCTGCGCCGGATCGCGCGGGCCGGCGAGCCGTGATGCAAATACCCTTGACGATATTGAAGCCGGGCTGCGCGCGCATATTGCCGTGCTGGCAAGCGATGAATTTGAAGGCCGCCGCCCGGGCAGCGAGGGCGAACGAAAAACGCTACGATACTTGGCTGATGCATGGCAGGACGCCGGGCTGCAATCGGCCACGAACGACCCTGCAAATCCCTGGTTTGCGCCGGTTGAATTGCGCTTGATGACCCCGGAAAGTCAATCCGTCGTGATTAAGCGCAATGGTAGCACAGTCGATTTACCGCGCAGCCAGGTGCGTTTGTTCACATCGGGCAGAAGGGCGTTGGTGGAAGGCGCACCGATGGTATTCGTTGGCACACTTGGCCCGGAACTGGAGCAATCCGAATTGGCTGGCCGGATAGCCGTGATGATGTGGGACCATGCCGGCCGTAACGAACAGCGCGACGCTTTGATTGAAAACGGCGCTGCGGGTGTTCTTGCAATCGTAACCAACCCTGACGAGTTTGCACAGATAGTTCAAATTCGTGCCAAGGGTTCATACAGGCTGGCCAGTGACACGGGCGGGGCCATTCTCGACGGGTTGATGACGCAGGACGGTGCATCGGCTATTGTGGGCCGGGACCGGCTGGCCGATTTGCTGCAATCTGCCGGACGCCCCGGATTTCGGCCGGTTCCCCTGGACGAAACAGCACAGCTTGACGCGCGATCAATGCCGGGAACCGTCAAGACGCATAATCTGATTGCCAAATTGCCGGGACGGAACGCTGAAAGCGGCGCGGTACTGCTTCTTGCCCATTGGGATCATTTCGGGCGTTGCGGTGATGAAGTAAGCGGCGATATCATCTGTAACGGCGCGGTCGATAATGCCAGCGGCTTGGCAGTGCTTACTGAAATGGCACAGCGGCTGGGTGCCGGGCCAAAACTGGACCGTGATATATATTTTGTCGGTACGACGGCGGAAGAGTGGGGATTGCTAGGCGCGCGGGCCTTCGCGCGCGATCCTCCCTTACCTTTGGAAACGGTTGTTGCGGCGTTTAATATTGACACTATCGGGATTGCCGGACGCGGTGCAGATGTCGCGATTGTCGGCGAAGGGCTGACGCCGCTGGATGACGAGGTCAAAGCGGTGGCTGCAGGGATGGGCCGCATCTTAACAAACTCGGCTTACGCTGAAAGATTTTTGAAGCGGCAGGATGGCTGGGCATTATTACAGGCAGATGTGCCTACCCTGATGGTGTCCAGCGCGTTTGCCGATAGGGATAGATTTGCAGACTACACCACTGAACGGTACCATAAACCATCCGATGAGGTGGAGGCTGTTCAATTGGGCGGCGCGGCGGAGGACATGCTGCTCCATCTCGAACTGGTCCGGCATTTCGGCAGTACGACACGTCACCCGGGTCGATGAGATTCCACGCGGTCCGTCAGAGCGGATAATTCGCCAGCCCCTCTAGCGAGTGCAACAATTCGTGCGTATGGGGAACCGCTCTGTTGCCAAACGGTGCGATTCCTTCCGTGACCGAATGCTCCGTGTTTTGCGCGCGGGCTTCGCCTACGCAGATACAAGGCATTGATCCAGCTGGCTGCCCACCGACGAAAGAAAGCGGCGACTATGGATATCCCTCTCGGTCTAACATTTGATGATGTGTTGCTCCGTCCGGCGGAGAGCGACATTTTGCCGAGCATGGCCGATACACGGACGAGGCTGACGCGCGGTATTGAGCTGAATATCCCTGTATTGTCGGCCGCGATGGACACGGTGACAGAAGCCGACATGGCGATTGTCATGGCGCAGTTGGGCGGCATTGGCGTGCTTCACCGCAATCTTGATATCATTGAGCAAAGCGCGGCTGTGCGCGCTGTAAAGCGTTTTGAAAGCGGTATGGTCGTCAATCCGATCACGATCGCGCCCGATGCGACGCTCGGCGATGCGCAAATGATTATGGACCAGAATAAGATCAGCGGCATTCCCGTCACTGACAAGGACGAGAAGCTGGTGGGTATTCTGACTAACCGCGATGTGCGCTTTGCCGAAAATCCGCAGCAACCGATCCGCGAATTGATGACGACGGAAAACCTGGCGACCGTTCCGCTAGGCACCGGCGAGGATGAAGCGCGCCGTTTGCTGCATCAGCGCCGGATTGAAAAACTGATTGTGGTTGACGATGCCTATCGCTGTATCGGCCTGATTACAGTCAAGGATATCGAAAAGGCGGTGAATTATCCGCACGCCACCAAAGACACAGCGGGCCGCCTGCGCGTTGCGGCGGCGACGACGGTCGGTGAAAGCGGCTTTGAACGGACCGAAGCGTTGATTAATGCCGAATGCGATGTGATTATCATCGACACCGCACATGGCCACAATAAAGAAGTCGCGCGCGCTGTCGAACGGGCCAAGTCTCTGTCCAGCACGGTTCAAGTCGTTGCAGGCAATGTCGCCACCGCAGAGGCCACCCGCACCCTGATTGATGCAGGCGCGGATGCGGTAAAAGTTGGCATAGGCCCCGGATCGATCTGTACCACGCGCGTGGTTGCGGGTGTCGGCGTGCCCCAGCTGACCGCGATCATGGAAAGCGCCAATGAAGCTGCAAAATCGGGCGTGCCGATCATTGCCGATGGCGGCCTGCGGACGTCAGGCGATGCGGCAAAGGCGATGGCGGCTGGTGCCTCCAGCATCATGATCGGGTCTATGTTGGCGGGAACGGCGGAGGCGCCCGGTGAAACGTTCCTGTATCAGGGGCGCAGCTATAAGAGCTATCGCGGCATGGGCAGCGTTGGCGCGATGGCACGCGGCAGTGCCGACCGGTATTTCCAGGCGGATGTCTCGGCCTTGAAATTGGTACCCGAAGGCATCGAAGGGCAGGTGCCGTATAAGGGGCCAGCCAAGGATGTGGTGCACCAGCTTGTCGGCGGTATCAAGGCTGCGATGGGTTACACCGGTTCAGCCACACTGAAAGATCTGCGCGAGCGAGCAAAGTTTGTTCGAATTACGGGCGCAGGTTTGAGCGAAAGCCATGTGCACGATGTCGCGATTACCCGCGAAGCCCCAAATTATCCGACGCGATAGGACGCTGTAATGACCCCCGCAGCGCGAGTGCAATCCGCCATCAAGATACTCGATACGATTATTGACAGGGCGGGCAATAAAGGCGCACCGGCAGACCGCGTGGTGTCCGACTGGGCGCGCGCCAATCGCTATGCAGGGTCCAAAGACCGCCGTGCCATCCGCGAGCTGGTCTATGGCGCAATCCGCGCCTGCGGGCCGATCCCCGAAACCGGCCGCGCAGCGATGCTGCGACTGGTCGAGGGTCAACCAGCACTGGCGGAACTGTTTGACGGGTCGACCTATGGCCCGCCCGCAATCGGCAGGAATGAAGCGGCCGCATTGGGCGGTGTTGCTGCACCTTGGGTTATCCGCCATCTCGGCAAATCATGGATTTCCGGAGACGAGGCGGAGGCGCTGCTTGACCGTGCTCCGCTGGATATTCGCGTCAATTCATTGAAAGTGTCGCGTGACACTCTGGAAGTGCCGGAAACGGGAGAGAAGCTGCTTGCACCCGATGCACTGCGCTATCCCTCCGGCACGCAGGTCGAACAATGGCCCGCTTTCCGCGATGGCCGGATCGAAGTGCAGGATCACGGCAGCCAATGGGCGTGCCGCGCGGTGGCCGCAAGACCGGGCGAGACGGTGATTGATCTATGCGCGGGGGCCGGGGGCAAGACACTTGCTCTCGCTGCGGCGATGGATAATCGCGGCGTGCTGATTGCCAGCGATACCGACCGGAACCGCCTGTCCCGTCTACGTCCTCGCGCTGAGAAAGCTGGCGCGAGCATGATTGAGCGGATTTTGCTCGATCCCGGCAAAGAATTGGCACCGCTTTCGCAATATCGCGGGAAAGCCGATGCGGTTCTGGTGGACGCACCGTGTTCGGGCACCGGCACATGGCGCCGCAACCCAGAGGCGCGCTGGCGGCTCGATAAGCCCGAATTGCTCAAATTTTCGGAGACACAGGCAAATCTGATCCGCATCGCTGCGCAACTGGTCAAGCCCGGTGGGCGGATAATCTACGTCACATGCTCGCTACTCAATGAAGAAGGTTCAGACCGGATCGCGGCATTTCTGACCGTACATAAGGATTGGACCGCGACGCCGCTTGACTTGCCTATTGGCCGGCCGCACGGGGTGGAGGGCGCGCAAGGTACGCGGCTGACACCGTTTCATGACGGTACGGACGGATTTTTTATCGCGCAGCTTACTTTGCGCCAATAGTTAATAATGTTAGCACTCTCGGCCATGGTAGATTCGGAAACATATAAGAAATCTGCCATCTTGGAGTATGTTATGCGTTTTGGACCTGCCGCTCTTGCCCTTTCTCTCGCTTTGGCGATCACGGCCAGTGTCAGTCAGGCGCGCGACCCAGAGCCGAGCGCACGTGCAGCGATGCTGATTGCAGAAGGGAGATCGGCATTGAGTGCTGGCCAGCCGCAACGCGCGATCGATGCGTTTGAGGCAGCACTGGCGGTCGATCCGGCCTACACGCCGGTATTCCTGCATCTGGCAGAAGCCGCTCGCCGTGAAGGTTTGCAGGGCAAAGCCATCCGTTATTACCGCGAGGCGTTAAAGCGCGATCCGGGCAATCTGGCCGCAATTTCGGGTGAAGGCGCGGCTCTGGTTGAAAAAGGCGCGATTGAAAAAGCGCGTGTGAACCTGTCAAAACTGGAATCGATCTGCGGGCGTGGGTGCGCAGAGACACAGCGCCTCGCCATCGCCATCCAACAAGGCCCCCAGCCGCAAGTTTTGCGGGCAGAGGCAGTTTTGCCGGACGCTGAGGTTACGCAGAATTGACTATATGGTCAGCATTTATGCTTTCTAGCGGAGCGGTCTGAACAACAGCCTCAAGGTGAGCGACCCTCTTCCACCAATCTTGCAACGCAGCGTATTGAGATAACGCGTCCATTCCAACATCTGCACGGACAAAATAGTCCAGCATGGGCACGAGATGACAATCCGCTAAAGTGAAAGCCTTACCATTAAGAACTTTCCCTTCCTTCACGATGCCATTGAGAAAAGAGAGCGCGCGATGGGATTTCTTAACACCAGCGGAAATCTCATCCGGATTTGAGGTCTCGCCAAACTGATCGCGAAAGAAGCCATGAGACGCAACCTGCCTCACCATTGGCCAGTAGCCGTATGCGTCGATCACAGAGATTACCTGGTCCATCCTAGCTAGGGCATCTGCACGTTCTGGTTGCAAAGATTGTCCGTCAAAAGCGCGGTCAACGTAGCGCGTAATCGCGTTAGTTTCGAAAATTGAGAAAGTGCCGTGAACCAGAGTCGGTACTCGCCCAAATGGGTTCAGATTTAGATACTCATTCGACATTTCGTCAAACGGGTTGACCTCGATTGTCTCATATTCAACTTCCTTCAGAAGCAGCACAAGTCGAACGATCCGATGATAAACGCTATATTTATATCCATGTAGCTGAACGCGACTCACAGGCATCCTTCAACCAGTTTTCGATGGATAGGATGATGATGGTTGAACATCCACTAATCAAGCGAATTGGTTATTAACTGTCCGTCAGCAGAGCACCCAACATGCGGACATTCGTCTTTGGCCCTTCACTTTTTAAAACGATCGTTTCAAACCAGCGCGCGAAACTCATCTAAAACAGTGCGATAGACGTATTTCTTAAACGGTACGATCAAGTCCGGCAGTTGCTCCGGATCAACCCATTGCCATGCGTCGAACTCGGCGGGATCATGCGCGTTTAGATCAACGTCGGTATCATCACCGGAAAAGCGCATCAGGAACCAGACCTGTTCTTGACCGCGATATTTGCCTTTCCATAATTTGCCGAGCAGTTCCTCTGGCAGATCATAGCGGACCGGTTCGCCGGTGCGCGCGATGATGGTCGCGTTTTCCGCAGTCACGCCGGTTTCCTCGGCCAGTTCGCGAAAGGCGGCGACGTCCAGATCCTCGCCTTTGTCGACCCCGCCTTGCGGCATTTGCCACCACACATCCTCGGTCCCCATCGTCTCGCGGCTGTCGATCCGTTTGCCGACAAACACTTTGCCATCTGCATTGACCAGCATGACGCCAACGCAGGATCGATAGGCGGTTGGAAGGGCAGTATCATTGGGCACATCTGGTCTCCGTATCGATGGAGGGGTGCGATAAACCCGGTTCGAGCCTTTTTCCACTCGACTTTTTGCCATCATAGGAGAAAAACTTCATTGCGGCGGGGTCAAGCGGGGCATAGGTGGACCGGGTGATGATTAAGCGCCTGCCCGATGGCGCACGAAAAGGAATTTTGATGGCTAGCTTGGCCAAAGATGGTGCAAACGAAACCGCCGATGCAATTGTTGTTCGCTTCGCCGGGGATTCCGGTGACGGCATGCAGCTAACCGGCGGGCAATTTACGCTCTCCACCGCGCTTGCCGGTAATGATCTGGCGACGTTCCCCGATTTTCCGGCAGAGATTCGCGCGCCGCAAGGGACGCTGTTTGGTGTGTCGGCCTTTCAGATTAATTTCGGCAGCCGAGAGATTAACACCGCTGGTGACGCGCCCGATGTTCTGGTGGCGATGAACCCGGCTGCGCTCAAAGTAAACTTGCCATCGCTCAAACCCGGCGGTCTGGTGATCATCGACACGGGTGAATTTACCAAACGCAACCTCGACAAAGCAAAATATGACATCTCGCCGCTGGAGGATGATACGCTCGCCAGATATGACACGCTGGCCTTCGATATTTCCGCGCTGACCATTCAGGCGGTCGAGCCCTTTGGTCTGGGCAAGAAAGACGCTCTGCGATCCAAGAATATGTGGACGCTGGGCCTTGCGCTGTGGATGTTTGACCGGGAACGCGGCCCGATTGAGGACTGGCTCAAATCGAAATTCAAGAACAGGCCGGATATTGCCGATGCCAATATTGCCGCGCTGAATGCGGGCCATGCCTATGGCGAGACTGCGGAGCTGGCTGGTCCAATTCGGCAAATGTCGATGCCTGCGGTGGCGGCTGAGCCGGGTCTATACCGGACGATTACCGGTGCAGAGGCGATATCGCTGGGCCTGGTTGCAGGCGCACAATTGGCGGATTTGCCGATGTTTTTCGGCGGTTATCCGATCACGCCCGCCTCCGCCATTTTGCACCATCTGGCGCGGTTGAAAGAATTTGGCGTCACGACATTTCAGGCAGAGGACGAGATCGCCGCGATCTGCGCCTCGATCGGGGCAAGCTATGCGGGGCAGCTCGGCGTGACCAGTTCCTCCGGCCCGGGTATCGCGCTGAAAACAGAGGCGATGGGCCTTGCAATTATGACCGAGCTTCCGCTGGTTATCGTCAACAGCCAGCGCGGCGGGCCAAGTACTGGCCTCCCAACGAAAACCGAACAGAGCGATCTGTATCAGGCGATCTATGGACGCAACGGAGATGCCCCGATGCCGGTTATCGCCGCCTGTAGCCCGGGTGACGCGTTTGAGGTTGCGATTGAGGCTGTGCGTATCGCCACCACATATATGACGCCGGTGATGCTGCTGACCGATGGCTATATCGCCAACGCGGCGGAGCCTTGGCCGGTGCCCGATCCCGATAGTTTCACACCGTTCCCTGCAAAATTTATGCAAGAGAAAAACGGGGAGCAATTGCTGCCCTATAAGCGTGATGAAAAGGGCGCTCGCCCCTGGATCAAGCCGGGTACGCCCGGTCTGATGCACCGGATTGGCGGGATTGAGAAGCAAGTCGATACTGGCCACATCGATTACGCACCGGATAACCATCAGGCGATGACCGATGCCCGCATGAACAAGGTTCTGGGCGTCGAAGTGCCTGATCAGGAAATTGCCGAGGGTGCAGCCGGCGGCAAGCTGGTTGTGGCTGGCTGGGGGTCAACCTACGGACCGATCCGCCGAGCTGTGGGGAATATGCGCGCCAGGGGGCTCGATGTCTCGCATATCCATGTCCGTCATATCTGGCCAATGCCGAAGAATCTGGGCGAATTGCTGAAGAGCTTTGATCATGTGCTGGTGCCTGAGATGAATACCGGCCAGTTCAAGACCGTTTTGCGCGATCAGTTTCTGGTCGATGCGCAGCCGCTGACCAAAACCAGCGGCCAGCCATTTCAAATCGCGGAATTGGAAGATGCGATTGGTAAGTTTTTTGATGGAATTGACGGTAATGAAGGCGGGCAGGTTCCTGCCAATGACCAGCAACTGCCAAGTACGGAGCAGTGATCGCTGCGGTTTGCGCCGGGATCACGAGATAACATTATGAATGCACCTGCAAAATTCGAAACCACGCTGAAAGACTGGGAAACCGATCAAGAGGTTCGCTGGTGCCCCGGCTGCGGCGATTATGCCATCCTGAAAGCCGTGCAGCGCACTTTGCCGCTGCTTGGCTGTGACCCGAAAAATACCGTCTTCATCAGCGGTATCGGCTGCTCCAGCCGGTTTCCCTATTATATTGAAAGTTACGGCTTCCACACCATTCACGGGCGCGCACCGGCTGTTGCAACGGGGGTGAAGCTGGCCAATCCGGATCTCGATGTGTGGCTGGTAACCGGCGACGGAGATGGCCTGTCCATCGGCGGCAATCACATGATGCATGTGCTGCGCCGCAATGTGAACATGCAGATTATGCTGTTCAATAATGAGATTTACGGTCTGACCAAGGGGCAGGCATCGCCGACGAGCCGCGAGGGGACCAAGAGCCCGTCAACCCCGATCGGCTCCTATGACCGTCCCGCCAATCCGTGCAGTTTTGCATTGGGTTCAGGTGCACGCTTTATCGGGCGCGGGTTTGATGTGTCGAAGAACCTGCCCGATGTTTTGAAAGCTGCACACCGCCACCAGGGCGCAGCCTTTATCGAGATTTTCCAGAACTGTATCGTATACAACAAAGACGTGTTTGAGGATTTTGCAGCGCCCAAGGGTGCAGGCGACCGTCAGCTATGGCTGGAACATGATAAGCCAATGCTGTTTGGCGATCCCAAAGCCGGCTTCGACAAAGGCATCGCTCTCGACCGCGATAATATCGCGCTGAAAGTCGTCGATGTAGTAGATGGCGACTGGGAGGCGGCGGGCGTGCTGGTCCACGATGCGGCCAATCGCAGTCTGGCCCATTTGCTGATCGAAATGCCATTTGGCCCGTTCCCGATGGCGCTTGGCGTGATCTATGATGATCCGGCACCGACATTTGAGGCAGCAGTGGTGGAAGAGCGTGCCAAGTCCTCTGCAGGTAAAGAAGCGAACCTCGCCAAATTGCTGGCCAAGGGGCAGACCTGGACAGTCGATGCGAATGAGGGGCATCCCACGGATTAGGGCGACGAACTGATGTGCCTGTTACAGCCTTCGAGTGACGCTATGCTTCCGCGTCTTAACGCCTGCATGCGAACCTTTTGATGGACAATCTGACCCACTCCCTTGTCGGCGCATTGCTTGGTCAGGCTGGTCTCAAACGCAAAACCGGGCTCGCCATGCCTGCGCTGATTATCGGTGCGAATTTGCCCGATGTGGATGCGGCATGCTTCTTCTGGCTGGATGGAGTGAAGCATCTCGGCTTCCGGCGCGGGATCACGCATGGGCCGCCGGCCTTAGTACTGTTGCCGCTGATCCTTGCAGGGTTGCCATACGGGTTTGACCGCTGGCAAGCGAAACGCGGGAAACGGCCGGAGGGGCGTTTGCCTGTCCATTTCGGATGGCTCTTTACGCTCAGCTTTATCGGCTGCCTGACTCACCCGGCGCTCGACTGGCTAAATGTCTACGGCATCCGCTTGCTGGAGCCGTTTTCTTCGCGGTGGTTCTACGGCAATACGCTGTTTATCATCGATATCTGGCTGTGGCTGGGAATGGGTTTGGCAACCTGGTTTTCCTTGAAGCAGGAGAAACAGGCAAAAGCGTGGCGCTGGCCGGCAATTACCGCTTTGGGTTTTTCCGTGCTCTATATCGGCGCAAACTTTGTGACGTCTACTGCTACGCAGGCTGCCTATTCGATTAATAGTAAGGCACGTTCGAACGCGGATGACAGCATTGATGCAAATTCGGATATTCCGCAGAGTGTGTTCATTGCGTCTCCGCCGCCATTCTTTGCGTTTCAGCGGGATATTATTGTCGGTGATCGCAATGATTACTGGATCATCCCGGCTGGCGAATTGCCCATGCCGGGCAATGCCAAGCGCGTGAGTGAGAGCCGTTGCAAATGGCCTGATTTTGACAGCATGCGGCGTGACAATCCGGACCTTGACGCGTTCCTGTTCTGGTCGCGCACGCCATTTGTAGAAAGCGACGGCAACGGCGCAATGCTGCTGCGCGATGCGCGTTTTTATGATCCGCGCGCGCGGGACCGGTTCACTGTCGCTTTGCCTGATGTGACATGCGAACCGATTGGCGAGGAACCGGCGGTGGAGTAAACTCGTTAGCTTCTTAAACCCGGCTATATCAAGCCTGCCGAATTATCGCTCTGACTTTTGGCGGAAGCCGGGCGCTTTCTGTAGAGCGTGGGCGCATTCGGGCACCTATTTGGCAGGTTAAGGGCAAGCGGAGTTGACGTTGAACACACCCCAAATCGTATGGCTGCGGCGTGATTTGCGCCTCGCGGATCAACCCGCTTTTTATGGCGCAGCGCAGGCGGGCCCCGTTATTCCGGTGTTTATACTGGATGATGAGGCCGCAGGCGACCACGCCTATGGCGGAGCATCGCGGTGGTGGCTGCATCATTCCCTGCAGGACTTGTCGAACACGCTTGGCAGGCGCAATTCGCGCATTATTTTGCGGCGCGGCAATGCGGTGGAGCAATTGATCGCGCTGGCCAAAGAAACCGGCGCGGAAACGATACATGCCAATCGTCATTACGAGCCCTGGTGGCGCAAGGCGCAGGGTAAAGTGTCGGACGCGCTGGAGCTGCGTCTTTATGACGGACTCTATCTGTTTCCTTCAGGCCATGTAACCACCGGATCGGGCAACCCCTATAAGATTTATACGCCGTTTTCCAAAGCGATCCTGGCCGAGATGCCGCCGCGCGAGGCGCTGCCCGAGCCGGACACTCTGCATTTGCCCGACAGCTGGCCTGCCAGTGATACGCTTGACGATCTTGATCTGCTGCCGACCAAACCGGACTGGTCGCAGGGCATTGCCGATTTTTGGGAGGTCGGTGAAGAGGCTGCGCAGGATCGGCTTGCGTGGTGGGATGATCATGTTGCCGATTATGACGAAGCGCGTAATCTGCCATCGGTCGACAAAACCAGCCGCATGTCTCCGCATCTCCATTTTGGCGAGATAAGCCCGGTCCAGATATGGCATCAGTTCAAAGATAAACGATCCGAGGGATGGAAAACTTTCGAGAAAGAACTCATCTGGCGTGACTATGCCCAGAATGTGATTTGTGAATTTCCGGCCTATCCAAAAGAAAGCTACCGCGAGGGTTGGGAAGAATTTGGCTGGCGCAATCCCAATCGCGGCCACTTGATCGAGGAAGATCTGGAAGCGTGGCAGAAGGGCCGGACCGGATATCCGATCGTTGATGCCGGTATGCGACAGCTGTGGCAGACCGGCTGGATGCATAACCGCGTCCGCATGATCGCGGCCAGTTTTCTGATCAAGCATTTGTTGATCGACTGGCGCCACGGTGAGCGGTGGTTCTGGGATACTCTGGTCGATGCGGATTACGGATCAAACGGGGTCAATTGGCAATGGGTCAGCGGCACCGGTGTGGACAGCAACATGTTTGTGCGGATCATGGCTCCGCTCAGCCAGTCGGAAAAATTCGATGCTGCTGCCTATATTCGCCAATATGTCCCCGAACTGGCAGAGCTGGACGCGCCCCATATTCATGATCCGGAGGAGCATGGATGCCGTCCGGATGATTATCCGCGCAAAATCATTGCCCATAAGGCAGGGCGGGAACGGGCGCTCACCGCCTATAAACATATGAAAGACGCATAGGCTTGCGGGCGCCCCAGCCGCGCGGCATAGGGGTGCGATGAATGGTCAAGGGGGAACGGAAACGCGCGGATCACGCGGCGCGGCGCTGACCGGCGGGGCAGAGCGTTTCACGCGCAAGCCCGGCGTGCTGGCGCGTTTGATTGCACCCAGCTTGCACAAAATGCTCGACCGGATCGACCGCGGTCTGGTGACCGGATCAATCCTTGGCCATTTGCCTGACGGAACCACGCGCATGCTGGGCGGCCGCGCTCCTGGATTTGAGGCCGTTGTCAATCTGCGCGACTGGCGCGGGGTCATGCGTCTGGCGAGCAACGGTTCTGTCGGATGGTATCAGGCGTGGGAAGCGGGCGAGTGGGAAAGCCCCAATCCGGTTGACGTGTTTGCGGTGTTCAATGCCAATGCCGTCTCGCTGGGCAAGACGGGCCGGGCCAAGGGCGTGTTTCGCGTCGCTGCCAAGATCGCGCATTGGCTCAACCGCAACAACCGATCGGGATCAGCGCGTAATATTCACGCGCATTACGACCTCGGGAATGACTTCTACGCGAAGTGGCTCGACCCAACAATGAGTTATTCCAGCGCGATTTTCGATATCAGCGATGATCTGGAAACAGCGCAGCGGCGCAAATGGGTGCATCTGTCGCGGCGTCTGGGAAAACCAAAAACCGTTCTGGAAATCGGCTGCGGCTGGGGCGCGCTCGCCGGGCACCTTGCGGATGAAGGCGCACAGGTAACCGCTATCAGCCTGTCTGAAGAACAATTGGCTTGGGCGCGCGCGCATCACAACCCGGCGATTGATTTTCGCAAACAGGATTACCGCGATACAACCGGTACCTTCGATGCGATCGTCAGCGTTGAAATGGTCGAGGCTGTGGGCCGCGAATATTGGCCGATGTTCATCAATTCCATCGCGCGCAATCTGAAGCCGGGCGGACGGGCCGCAATCCAGTTCATCAGCATAAATGACGCGATCTTTGATGATTACGCCGCAAGCGCCGACTTTATCCAGGCGTATATTTTTCCCGGCGGGCTACTGGTCCGTGAACGCGAATTCAGAGCGTTAGCGGCACAGTGCGGGCTGCGATGGGAAGATCAGCATAATTTTGCAGCTGACTACGCCGATACACTGAAAATATGGCGCGAGAACTTTGATAGAGCCGTGCGCGAAGAGCGGCTGCCCGCTGGGTTTGATGAACGGTTTATCCGTCTGTGGCGCTTTTACCTGATGTATTGTGAAGGCGGGTTCCGCGCTGGCGGGATTGAAGTCAGTCAGGTGACATTGGTAAAATGACTTTGGGGAGAGACACAGTGATGAAAGCAGCAATCGGATTGTTGCCAGCAGCCGTGCTGGCGGGATGTTCTACGCATTATGTTGATTATGATGCGGCCGCTTCGCCGCCCACAACGCAGGCAAATTCTACTGTCCCTGCACAGCAAGCGGCGTCTGCGGCGTCCGGCTCAGCAGGAACTGCCCGATTGACGATGCCGCCAGCGAGCGTGACGCCTGCTGATCTGAATGTCTTGTTCTGGAATGATGCGGAGCGTGAAGCCCGCTTTCGCGACATGGAAAGCTGGTTTCCCGGTTTCGAAGTGGCAGCGGCCCCAAAAGTGCGGGAATTTCCGCAAGGCGCAGAATATTCGGCAGAGCTGCAGAACCAGATTATCGAATTTATGGCGACGACCAATGCCGCAGGGGTGATGGTACTAAAAGATGGTGAAGTACGGTTTGAACGTTACGCGCTTGGCTTTGATGCGGGGCAGCGTTGGACCAGTTTCTCGGTCGCTAAATCCTTTACCTCAACCTTGCTTGGCGCGGCGGTGAAAGATGGCTGGATCGCCAGCCTCAATGATCCGGTGACCAAATATCTGCCCGAGATGAAGGGGTCAGCATATGAAGATGTTACGGTGGAGCAGCTGGCCACGATGACATCGGGCGTACGCTGGAATGAAAGCTATACCGACCCCGACAGCGATGTTGCGCGGATGGGTGCGATCATTGCGGCAGAGGGTGAGGATGCAATTGTTACGCAATTGAAGACTTTGCCGAGAGAGGCACCGGCCGGTGAAAAATTCGTCTATAAAACCGGTGAGACCAATCTCATCGGCGTGTTGGTCGAACGCGCGACCGGGCAAAGCCTTGCTGAATATGCTAAACTGAAAATCGTTGACCCGGCCGGCTTTGAGGGCGGACTGTTCTGGATGATCGAACCATCGGGCCGCAATATTGGCGGATGCTGTCTGTCGATCACTCTGGGGGATTATGCGCGGATGGGGCAATTTGCACTTGATGGCGGCGGCGGGGTGGTGCCTGCCGGGTGGTTTGACAAGGCTGGCGGCCCGCAGGTTTCCTTTGGTGATAGCGGCTTCGGCTATGGCTACCAGTGGTGGACTTACCCCAACGGCAATTACGGCGCCCAAGGCATTTTCGGCCAGGCGGTCACGATTGTACCGGGCGAAAATCTGGTTGTTGCTGTGGTCAGCAACTGGCAAACCGCGACCAGCGATGCGCACCGGGCGGACTGGCAGAAACTGGTCACGGCAATCGCTGCGGCGCAATAGACGCCTCGTGAGCGGCCCTTTGATCCATCGCCGCGAGTTCAGACGGCGCGGCGATGGCTCCGGTCCTGATTATACAAGGCCAGTATATTATCGTGCACAATTGGGCTGAGCAGGTCCGTGAACGCACAGCCGACCTGACTGCGATCCCACCAGATCACTTCTGCCTGAAGCGGCTCCAAAGTCGGTAGGGTGAGCCAGCATATCTGACCGGGGTGCATCCGGCTGATGGCTGAGGCGGAAAAGCCCGACAGCGATAGATCATGCACCATGCTGGAGCGGGAGCGGCTGCCGGACGGGCGCAATTGTGCCGGGATGGCGAGACGGGTACGCGGCGCGCAGCGATCTTCCTGCGCGGCTTGTATATAAGACTGATCGGTTTCAAGGAGCACGAGACTAACCCTCCATGCGAAAGTTCAGACCAAAACCTTACCAGCGGGTGTCTGGTCAGGCTTTCGTCAGAATGAGCGTGCCTGGTTACCATGAATTTACGCGATTGGGTTAAGCGAGATTTACGATACGCGCTCTCGGTGAGACGTTGCAAAATCTGCAATCAGCAGGCTTTTGATCTGGTCTGCAACCACATCCGGCGTTTTCACGGTTGCCGGATCCTCCCCCGGATAGGCCTTGGCGCGCATATCGGTGCGAGTCGCCCCTGGGTCCACAATCGCGACTTTGACACCGCCGATTTTCTCGACTTCCTGCGCGTAGCTATCCAGCAGCGATTCAAACGCGGCTTTGGTTGATCCATAGGCTGCCCAATAGGCGCGGGCAGTGGAACCAACGCTGCTGGTCAGGCCAATCACGCGGCCCGCATCGGCGCGTTTCAGCATCGGGTCGAATGCGGCAAGCAGCGCCTGCGTGGCCAGTATATTGGTGGTGATGGCCAAACTCATTTGCTTCTGGTCGATCTGCGTAACGGGCGTGAGCGTCGGTAGATAGGCCGCCGAAATCACCAGAAAGTCAAGCGCATCCCATCGTCCCGAGATAGCAGCGGCGAGGCGGCTGATTGCATCGGGTTCACTCAGATCAAGCGGAGCAATGGTGGATGTGCCGCCATCTTCATGAATGGCATCCTCAACCGATTCCAGCGCCTTCACGTCGCGCCCGGTCAGGATCACATGCGCCCCTGCCGCCGCGAGTGATTTTGCTGTTTCGGCACCGATGCCCCGGCTCGATCCGGTGATGAGGGCCAGCTTGCCGTTGAACGGCTTTTCCTTACCGGTCGTGCTGCTCATCAGGCTACCTTGTCAAAAGAAAGCTGCGCGTCCCTGTCCTGCCGGCCGGCACGGTCGGTAAGCGGGGTAGGGTAATCGCCCGTGAAGCAGGCGTCGCAATATTGCGGGCATGCTGCATCGCGCGGCTGCTCGCCCACGGCGCGGTAAAGCCCGCCAATCGACACAAATGCCAGGCTGTCCGCGCGGATAAAGTCGCGCATTGGTTCAACATCCATCCGTGCTGCCAGCAATTTGGACCGTTCGGGCGTATCGACCCCGTAGAAACAGCTATGAGCGGTGGGCGGGCTGGCGACGCGGAAATGGACCTCGCTCGCCCCGGCATCGCGCATCATTTCGACGATTTTCATCGACGTTGTCCCGCGCACGATCGAATCGTCGATCAACACGATCCTCTTGCCTTCCACCAATCCGCGATTGGCATTGTGTTTCCGTTTTACGTTGGAATGGCGCACCCCGTCCGATGGCTGGATAAAAGTGCGCCCGACATAGTGCGAGCGGATGATGCCCAGTTCGAACGGGATGCCCGATTGCTGTGCGTAACCAATGGCTGCGGGAACCCCGCTATCGGGAACCGGCACGACCAGATCGACATCGCACGGGCTCTCAATCGCCAATTGCTGGCCAATCGCCTTGCGTGCCGAATATACCGACCGACCATCAAAAATAGAATCGGGCCGGCTGAAATAAACATGCTCGAAAATGCATGGGCGGGGCGCGTGGTTGCCAAACGGGCGGAGCGTTTCGATCGCGCCATCAAAACCGACCTTGATCAATTCGCCCGGTTCCACCTGACGCAAGAAGTCTGCCCCGATCACATCAAAGGCCACGCTTTCGCTGGCAAATACGGTCGCACCGCCCAGCGTGCCCATGACCAAGGGGCGAATACCCAGCGGATCGCGGCAGGCAATCATCCCTTCGGGCGTCATCACGATCAGGGAGTAGGCACCCTCGACCATGCGCAATGCATCAACCAGCCGGTCCACCATCGTTGGATAACGGCTGGTTGCGACCAGATGGATGATGACTTCCGTGTCAGATGTCGACTGGAAAATCGCCCCGCGTCCGACCAGCTCATCACGCAGTTTCTGCGCGTTGGAGATATTGCCATTATGCGCAACGGCAAATCCCCCGCTGGCCAAATCGGCATAGAGCGGCTGGACATTACGCAAACCTGCCCCGCCGGTGGTGGAGTAGCGGACATGGCCCGCCGCCATATGTCCGGGCAGTTCCGCCAGAGCTTCCGCAGTGGAGAAATTATCCGCGACATGGCCGTTGCCGCGCCGTGAATAGAACATCTCGCCATCATAGCTGGTGATGCCCGCTGCCTCCTGCCCGCGATGCTGCAGCGCATGAAGGCCCAGCGCGGTAACAGTCGACGCTTCATCTGCGGACACGGCGCCAAACACACCGCACTCCTCGCGCAGCTTGTCTCCATCATCATCGTAAAACGGATGAGAAAGGTTCATAAATACGCCCGCCCGGAGTGGTTGCATGAGATGTCTGTAACGCCAGCGTCAATGGCGGTGTTACAGTTCAATTACAAGGCCGCAAGCTGCAAAAAGCACGGTGTCTGCGGATTTGATTATCCGCAGGGTTGTGCGGTTTTGTTGACGGACTTCATTGCAGCGAAAGGAAAGCGGGCCTAAACGGCCAATCGGCGATATGCTTTCAGCAAATGGATACCGGATACTCCGTGCTTCTTTCACCTTTCGAATGGACTGTTACGCGGCGCTATATGATGCCCGGCAAGGGCGAGGGATTTATCGCGCTAGTCGCCGGTATCAGCGTGGGCGTGGTCATGCTCAGCGTGGCTTTGCTGATCGTCGTGATGAGCGTGATGAACGGATTTCGGGGCGAGTTACTCGACCGGTTCGTAAACTTGAATGGCCATGCGATCATTCAGGGTTTCAATGGGCGGCTCGACAATTGGGAAGAGATTTTGGCGGAGGTGCGCGCCACGCCCGACGTGGTGAGCGCGTCGCCATTGATCGAGCAGCCTCTCATGGCCACGTTTAACGGCCGTGTGGCGGGCATCAGCGTGCGCGGCAACACGCAGCAGGACATCGCCAAGTTTGGCGAAAATCTGGTGCAGGGCAATCTGTCTCAATTGCAGCCAGAGGCGGGGAAAGTCGCCATCGGATCGCGATTGGCGATCAATCTTGGCCTGCGGATCGGTGATACGATCACGATCGTGAACCCGGCGGGGCGATCCACCCCTTTCGGAACAGTGCCGCGCCAGGTCGGGTATGAAGTGGCCGCGCTCATTGAAACCGGCGTGTATGATTTCGATCAGATATTCGTCGTGATGCCGATCCGGGACGCGCAGACTTTGATGCTGACCGGGGACCAGATTGGTTTGATCGAGGTGACCACCAACGATGCCGAAGATGTCGGGCGGATACTCGGCCCGTTGCAGCCGAAATTGCAGGGGGTGGCTATCGTGAACGATTGGCGCTCCATCAATTCGAGTATTTTCGAGGCGTTGGAAGTCGAGCGGGTGGCGATGTTCTTTGCGCTGTCGCTGATTGTGATTGTGGCGGCGTTTAATATTCTGTCATCGCTCGTCATGCTGGTGCGCGCCAAAACCCGCGATATCGCAATTATGCGGACAATGGGCGCAACCCGGCGCAATGTGCTGAAAATATTCGTAACCACCGGGATAGTCGTCGGCGCAATCGGAACCACGAGCGGGCTGGCGCTCGGTTTCGTCATTCTGACGTTCCGGCAGGGCATAGTCGGCGGTATCCAGTTCGCCACCGGTCAGACCTTGTGGGACCCAGAGGTCCGGTTTCTGACCGAGCTGCCCGCGCGGGTTGACCCGGTCGAAGTGATCGGCATCTGCCTCTTGGCGATGGGGTTGAGCTTCCTGGCGACGCTTTATCCAGCGTTTAAGGCGGCCAATACCGATCCGGTTCAGGTGCTGCGTTATGAGTAATCCGGTTGTCAGACTTGCCGGGCTGACGCGCTCCTTTGAACAAGGCGGCGTGCGTATTGACGTGCTGCGGGGGGTCGATCTGACCATCCATCCAGGCGAGATTGTTGCGCTTCTTGGGCCGTCCGGTTCGGGCAAATCGACTATGCTGCAGGCAGTGGGCCTTCTGGAAGGCGGCTTTGGCGGCGGAATAGCGATTGATGGTATTGACGCAAGCGAACTTGCGTCTGACGGGCGGACTGAACTGCGCCGGTCAAAGCTGGGATTTATTTATCAATTCCACCATTTGCTGCCCGATTTTTCTGCTCAGGAGAATGTGGTTTTGCCGCAATTGGTCGCGGATATTGCCCGCCGGGAGGCCGATGATCGCGCAGTGAGTTTGCTTACCGCGCTTGGCCTTGATCACCGGCTGACGCACCGGCCCAGCCAGCTATCGGGCGGGGAGCAGCAACGGGTTGCCGTGGCGCGCGCGCTCGCTAACCGGCCGCGCTTGGTGC
Organism: Pontixanthobacter sp.; assembly: GCF_049682855.1. Lineage (NCBI taxonomy): Bacteria > Pseudomonadati > Pseudomonadota > Alphaproteobacteria > Sphingomonadales > Erythrobacteraceae > Pontixanthobacter > Pontixanthobacter sp. The sequence continues at coordinate 196,551 of NZ_JBAUIK010000018.1, forward strand.
TGGCGGATGAGCCGACCGGCAATCTTGACGAAGTCACCGCTGATAAGGTGTTTGATGAATTTGTCAGCCTGGTGCGCGGGCAGGGCAGCGCGGCTCTGGTTGCCACGCATAATGAGCGGCTGGCCGCGCGTATGGACCGTGTGGTACGCTTGCACGAAGGCCGTCTCATTTAAGCGGCCCAATGGGACCAATTGCTATGACCACTATTGCAGAATTTACCGTTAAAAAACCCGATGGCAGCGATCTTGATCTGTCGGAAAAGCTGGGCAAAGTTCTGCTGATCGTCAACACCGCCAGCAAATGCGGTTTCACTCCGCAATATGACGGGTTGGAGGAATTGCATCAGAAGTTTGGCGATCAGGGGTTTGAAGTCCTTGCCTTCCCCTGCAACCAGTTTGGCGGGCAGGAACCCGGCGATGCGGACGAGATTGACCAGTTTTGCAAAGTCAATTTCGGGCTGACTTTCCCGCTGATGCAGAAAATTGACGTGAACGGTGACAGCGCCAGCCCGCTGTATGATTGGATGAAGGGGGAGGCACCCGGCCTGATGGGCAGCAAAGCGGTCAAATGGAACTTCACCAAATTTCTGATCGGGCGCGATGGCAAAGTCATCCGCCGTTATGCCCCGCAAGATACGCCTGCAAAAATCCAGAAAGACATCGCCGCGCTGCTGTAACATTTGGGCCGCTGCGCCGAATAAGACGGCAGACACTTTAGGGGGGCGATATGCTCGAATCGTTCAATAGCTGGTTTCTGTCCCTCGGTGCGGAATATGGCGTGAATCCGTATATTTTCGGGGCGATTTATAT